>JADFCW010000155.1 GCA_017161705.1 Candidatus Sumerlaeota bacterium
AGTTTTCAAATAGTGAATTCCCTCGACGGCGGCAATGTGGCGGTCGGTCAGTCCCAACACATCCAGGAAGCGAAGTTGCGGGTTGTGAAACGAGATGATTCCGATGTCGGACAATGCGACTAGCGCACCGACCGGGGCGTTGGCCTTCAACCACTCGGCTGCCGGCATGTAGTGCTTGGGATGCCAGCGCCAGCGGTCGAATTCGTGGCTGCGGGTCATCCGAAAAAGCCCGATCGCCTCGGTGCTCAGCAGAACGGCGAACAGTCCGACGGCGAGAAGAAGCCGGCGGTTGGCGGTCGACGCGCGCAAAAACGCCCACCCGTCCGCCTGGGAATTTGTCTCGAGGGCGGAAGGCGTCTCGGCGGGTACGTCTGACAGCTCCTTCAGGCCCGCTGCCACGAGGAGTAATCCCAGCGGCATCGCCGGCACGAAAAACCGAAACGCGGGCATCCAGTCGCCGCCCACATACATCGCCGCGCCGACCAGGGCCAGCATCTGGAGCGCCATCGGCCACCATTGCCACCATTGCCGTGCGGCAAAGCCCCAGGCCGCGCAGCAGACCAGCCAAACGGGCAAGCGATCCATCCAGCCGGTCGGATAAAACCACGCCTCGCTCGCAGACAGGCCGACGGCGAACTTGCGCAGGTAGTGGAGTCCGCCCTGCAGCGCAAGATCGAGCGGCAGGCGTTTGGCATAATAAGTATTCGGCCATGGCAGACCGTAATACGACAGACGAAACGCCGTCTGCCCCGCCGCGGCGGCGGCCAGAATAGCCAGAGCCAGAAGATGCGAACGGCGGTGCTTGCCCCCGGCGGCAATCATGGCGAGAAGCACGACGGCAGGCGCGACCATGCCTTCGGGCCGCGTGAGCGCAAGCGCGGCGGCGATCAGCCCGACGATCAGGCCGTCCTTCCAACGGCCCGATTGGTGTGCCCGAAATTGAAAAACCGCCACCGCAAAGAGAAGATGAAGAAAGGTGTAGAAGTTGACTTCCATGCCCTTGCCCGCCCAGAACAGGAGGCAAGGATTGACAGCCAGCAAAACCGCCGCCCCGTATCGCCACCCGCCCAGATGTCTTCCCAGGCGAAAGGCGTAAAGTGCCGGAAGAATCACGATTCCCAGCGCGAAAACATAATCTGCGGCAAGCGCGCTTGCGACCAGAAAACCGTTCATGGATTGCGCGGGCACAAAATGGATGGCCGCGGCAGCCGGAACGCCCAGAAGCACAATCCATAAAAAATTCGAATAACCCTCGACACGTTCGCCCGGATTGAAAACCAATCCTTCGCCGGCAAGCCAATTGCGAAGATAGCGCAAGGAAATAAACGCATCGTCAATGGGAAGGCTTGTTTGGGAGAGAAACCATCCAGCCGACAAGAGAGCAATTGCACACAGGATCATCACCCGCCGATTGCGGATCTTTCTACGCGCTGTTCTCTCGTCGCTTGCAGACTGGATTTGCATACAATGTTTGGAGTTCAAACTTCCTGTTTGCAGTTCAATCTTCCGTCCACCGCTCGCGATTCCAACCCGGCTGCTTTTGCAAAAGGTTGCTGTAAATCCGATCGTGCGTTTTGCAGCTCCGGCATCTTATTGATTGTTCGTCGGAATTCTGGTAAATCCAGGTAAATCCCTCGCACGAAGCTTTTTGCACCGGCATCGAGTTCGAACCCCGAACCGGCGGTGCTACACGCGCGCGATGGTCTTGCGCATTTGGGCGATGGCCTTTTGGCTGTCGAGAACGCCGATCTCCAGCCGGGTTGTGGTTTTTTCGCCCGGGCGCAAAACCGCCAATGTCTTGTTCTTGCGCTCCGCGTCTCGGCCGTCCACCCAGCAGTTGGCCGGTTCGAGGCCGAGTACATAGGCGCCTTCGCCGCACATCTTCCACTGCACGAATTTCGGCAGCGTGGGCTGATAATAGCGCAAGTATGCGCCGAAGCCGCGGCCTTCGTCGGCCGCCTCATTGGCTACTACGACGGTCACGACGCCGCGCCGATCGGCCCGCATTTCGTGATAGAAGACCTTCTCGCCGATTTTCGGCGCGGGCTTGTCGAAACGCGACCATGCATCCGCGGGTACGGGTTCGAGCGTTCCGCGCGCCAGAGCTCTTTGGGAAGGCGCATAGATGCGCACGTTCTCATCCACCAGCGGAAAGCCGAAGTTGCAGTGGTAGAGAATCATCAGCGGCTGCGGCGTCCAGCCTTCGTTTTCGATTCGATCCTCGACGACCACGCGCGATTCGCCGACGATGGCCACAATGGTGCGGCGCAGGACCAGGTTGGGGCCGAACAAAAAGCCTTCGCGCATGGTGCCCTCGGCGCGGAGAATATAGGTGTCCTTTTCCCAAAACCCCCCGAACGATACCTCCCGCGCCGGCAGCGATGTGTAGCGGCCGTGCAGACCGAGAGCTTCTCCCTGGTCCGTGGTGGGCGCGCCGAGATAGGTCAGGCCGCATGTGGCGATCAGGCCGCCGGGAAAGGTGCGCAGCCATTCCAGTCCTTCGGGCTGGTAAAAAGCCGGTGCGACATCGCCCGCGGGCGACCGCCAGCACAGCGACCGGCCGCAGTAGCTGGCCGCACTGATGTCCATGCCGCGGTCGGCCAGAACGGTGAAGGTGAACCCCGTGCCGGTCGAAAACTCCAACGCGGAGACGCCTTTGGTGTTTCCGTCGTCGAGAATGATTTTGCGGATACCGCCGATCTGGTCGAGATGACCGATGCGGCGCATCAGGTCGGCGCGTTTCCATTTTTTGCCGAATAGTGTGGTCATGATATCACCTCAGCGGGGCTGGTTTGGGATAGGGTGGAAGAAACGGGAGGGACAATAGGGCCAGAATGGCCGGCGTGGACAAAGCGTCCGGTTGATTTTTTCCTTTTCCATTTTTCCCATCCCTTTTCTCCCGGTTCCTTTTCTCGCGTTTTACTTCTGCTTTGCCGCAGGGTGCGGCAGCCATTGGACGGCGTCGGCGATGACATGGCCATCGGTGCCGTCGGTGCGGATTTCCACATAGCCGGAGGAACCGGCTTTGAAACGAAAAACACCCAGCGGCGTAAAAGGCGGCGTCTTGGGCGATTTCTTCTGATTCACCGCGACCGTCGTTGGTCCGTCGGCCGTGTTCACGACCACCGGCACGTTCGAGGCGCGATTGCCGCCGGGGACGCAGGAAATCCGAACCTCGTATTCGCCGTCGGTCGGCAGGAAGGGCACAAATCGCGCCGCCTTTGCGCCCTTATCCGTATTGCCGTCATGTTGATAGTCGTTGCCGACAAACGGGCGGACGGCGGTGGAAAAGCCCCATGTGCCCGTGAATTGGGCCTGCGCATTGTCCACAACCACGCCGTCGAGTCCCAGATCCGCTGCACGGTTGCGTTCCCGGCCGGGCACCTCGAGCACCTGTTTCTGGAGACGAAGGTTTTTCCGCAGCAAGGTGTAATTTACTTTCTGCACGGGGGCGTTGTATTGAGCGGCCCACGCCGCGGCGGCCCCCGCGCTGTGGCCCAGCACCATCGAAACCCCAACGGAGCGAAGTGCCGGAAGAACCGCCTCATCGGCGGACAGGCACGCGGCCACCAACAAGTTATCGCATTCCGATTGTTTCGGAAGAAGCGCGCGATAGGGAACCTGGAAAGGCAGGGTTGTTCCCTGCGCTGCATCCGCGAGATGGGCTGCAAGTCCGATAGAATCCGGCTGGGCGCGGTCGGGCGTCAGGTCAGCCGGGCTGATCACATACTCGCCCAGGAGGCATCGCCGCGCATCCGGCGTTTTTGTGATCCTGGAAGAGACGCCGGCCAAAGGCAGGAGTTCGCCCTCGGGTGTAGCATCTACAAAAACACGGGCGGAGAACGAATCACCCTTTGATGTGGTCAGGCCAGCCATTCGCGCATCCGTCTTTTTCGCGCGCACCGCCCGCTGGCCGCGGAACACCCTCACACCGGCCTCTTGCAGCCTGCGGTCGAGCGCCTGCTCGAGGCTGCCCGCCTTCGATTGTTCGAGAATCTCTTTCGCCAGTCCGCCGACTGCTCCGGAATGCGCCAACGCCGCCTTTTCCGCTTCGCTCAGCGCGGCCGGAGTCAATGATGCTTCGGGCATCAGAAACGCAACCGAGCAGCCCGCGTTGGCTGCGGCAACGGCGGCGACGGCCCCGCCGGCTGTTCCGCCATAGACGACAACCTCGAACTGTTGTTCCGCGGCCAAAGCCGATCCCCAAAAAATGGACAGCATGAGAATCGCGGGCATAATCTTGCGGCGTGCGCATGGAGGCGGCGTTCGCATGGCGGTGGCTCTCCCGTCTAAAAGTTCTTGCGCAAAGACGCAATTTGTTATGCGCTCGACAGGCGATGAATCGCAAGTGCAAAACGGAGGGGGAATTATGAGACGCGCCATACAATGCTTCCATGTTCAGTTTGCCGTAGGCATTTTCGTATGTCTTGCAGGCCATAGCTGGATAGGGGCCGCCGTGCCGCAACTGACGCTCGAAGCTGGTGCCGAACGGGTCGGCCGTTACGAAAAAATCGAATTTTCCCTGGTTGCGCCGATACCCGAAGGCAACCCCTTCGATCCCGGCCAAACCGCGCTGGATTTGGAAATCAGTGCGCCCGATGGAAGGAAGATCACGCTGCCCGCGTTTTATTATCAACGTTTCGAGCGAAAAACAATGGGCGAAGGCAGGCGGCAGCAAGACTGGCTCTATCCGGTCGGCCTCCCTGTGTGGAAAGCACGGTTCGCTCCGATGGAACCGGGCCGGTATTCGGCGGTCGCGGTCCTGCGCAGCAGTGCCGGCGAGGCCCGCTCCAAGCCCGTTGCGTTCGAGTGCATACCCTCGGCCGGCAAAGGGTACGTGCGCGTGGCGCGGGACAACCCGCGATACTTTTGCTTCGACGACGGCTCGCCCTTTTTCGCTATCGGCCAAAACGTCGCTTTCATCAAATCGCTGAGCGAGTCGGAAGGTATCTTCCGGAAGATGGCGGCGCAAGGCGCCAACTACGCGCGCGTCTGGGCCTCCTGCGAGGACTGGGGCATGTGTTTTGAGGGCCGCAAAAACGGCTGGACCCGCACATGGAACTGGGACCCGCCGGTGGCCGACGACCCGCAGCCGCCCGCCGGTGGCCCGGCTGCCAAATGCGTCCGAATTGCCGGCGACAAGGGCGCTTCGGCACAATTCCTCCCGACCGCTCCCATGGCCCTCCGCCCCGGAACACGCTATCGCCTGACCGGCCGCTATCTAACCACCGATGACGCTGGCATCACGGTGGACGTGGGCGAACGCAATGCGCTGCATCTTTCACCCGCCCCGCAATGGGCCGACTTTCGCCATGAGTTTGTGTCCGGCCCTAACGAATGGTGGCTTCAGCGGATCGTGATTCGCCTGACCGGCAAAGGCGCAGCCTATCTGCGCGACTTGTCGCTGCGCGAGGCAGACGGCGGACCGGAACTCCTGTGGGAGGCCGACGTCAACCGCCCCGTCATCGGTTTTTATCATCCGGCCGACTGCTTTATCTTCGATCAACTGCTCGAATGCGCCGAGAAGGAAGGCATCCGCATTCAGCTTTGTCTGCTCACCCGCGATCTTTACATGAACCGGCTCAAGGATGAAACCAGCGCCAATTATGACCGCGCAATCGCCGACGCCAGGCGTTTGTTCCGTTACGCCATTGCGCGGTGGGGCTACTCGACCTCAATTGCCGCGTGGGAGTATTGGAACGAGATGGATCCGGGGCGCCCGACCGACCGTTTCTACCGCGAGATGGGCGAGTATCTCGAGCAAAACGATCCCTACCGCCATTTGCGGGGGACAAGCAACTGGGGGCCGGCGCCGCGTGCCTATCGCCATCCGAAGCTCGATACCGCCGATTTGCACTACTACATGCGGCCGGACACCGGCGAGCTCTTCAAGGATGCCGTCGAGTCGGTGCGGCAGCGGGCGGCGTGGCTGCTGGAAAACTCGCCGCCCAAACCGGCGCTGCTGGGCGAGTTCGGTTTGGCCGACGACAAATTCGCACGTTCAAACTATGGGAATCAGGACGCGGAGTATGTTCACTTGCATCAGGCGCTATGGGCTTCGGCAATGTCGGGGCTTGCCGGAACGGTGCTCCCGTGGTGGTGGGAGGAAATCGAGCGGAGAAATCTGTATTACCACTATCGCCCGCTGGCGAATTTTTTGGCTGGAATTCCATTTGGGGATGCGGACCTGCGTGTGTCAACGGCAACCGTGTCGAGTCCGCGGGTGCGCGTGATGGGGCTCCAGGCAAAATCGGGCGTATGGCTGTGGCTCTCCAATAGCGATGCAACATGGTGGAATCTGGTTGTCGAACGTGCTGCCCCGAAAGCAGTCGGCGATGCGACCTTAATCGTTTCGGATTTGCCCGACGGCCCGTATCGCGTGCAATGGTGGGATTGCTGGAAAGGCCAAATCGCAGGCGAAGACAAGGCAATTGCGGCCGGAGGAAGGCTCTCGCTGACTGTTCCTGGTTTTTCGCGTGACTTAGCCTGTCGGATTATAAAGTGAAAGCCCGTGGACGCATTCGGCCGGCGGGAGTTTCGAGCTGGACAACCTCTTATTCAAAACTTCGCTCGATAAATTGAGAGATAATGTTTTCCTGGAGAACGATGGTTTCCGATGGGCTTTCAGAGGGGGCGGCGGAAGGCTCCGCAACCGTGGCGTCCATGGCCAGGCACCCCCGAAGCTTGGCCAATTCCTCGACGCTCAGCAGATGAGCGAACTCGACGGCAACAAGAAAGCAGCGCGAGGGAGATTTCTCCGGCTCGGCCGTATTGAGTTCCAGCAGATTCTCGCAGCGCTTGACTGTTCCCAGCAGAGGGGTGCACCGCACGGGGTTGGCTTGGAGAATTACCATCTCAACATGAGCGCCCTCGGCCACCTTCCGGTAGGTTTTGAAAGCCACACCGGACACCGATACATTGACGACTGTGCCTTCCCACAGATCGGGAGGTGTTTGATGGGCATACTCTCGCACCCCATACCGTACCTGCGCCGAAATCACGATGCGGGCGTGGCGACGGCGATTCCGGTTGTCTGTCTGTGGCGCCATGGAAACCCCTCCTCCATTTCCCCACGGTCCGTCGCCTGCAAGGGCTCCTGGTGAAAGCGCTTGAAGCGCTGGAACGTATTTTGGTTATGCTGTGATTTCGGCGTTTCGGCCTTTAAACTGGCGCATATAAAGTGGGTGCCTGTTCCTCCTCCCGACGATTTTTAAAACACCATTTTGGTAGCTTTACTAATATGGAATTCAGGCACAGCCGCGGGACTAATTCAAGCGCTTTTTTTAACTTTTTTCGACAACTTTGGTTTTTTTCAGAATCTTGAAGTACCAAGGACAATGCAACTACCCCCGGGCTGTTCAACCGGATCGAGCGCCATGGAGTCTACCTGCCGTCAATTTCAGGATCGCTTCAACCGCACCGGCCGGTTGCGGACTTTTCCCGGAAAATAACAGCTCACGGCGATGAACTGGACCCGCCGCAACAACGCTTGGGGCGAAATCCGGGGACTTGCCGGGGAAGAATCTCAAGATGCGCCGGTGTTTGGGAACGCCTCTGCTGGTTTTATAAACTGCTGATCACGCGAAATCCGAGGTAGCCGTAGCGTGTTACAGCGTCGAGATGGGTGCGGGCGGCCGAACGGCAGCGGTGCGCATCGCGATACCAGTTTCCGCCGCGTACGACGCGATACTTGCCCGCCGGACTTTCCCAAGGGGTGCCGTCCGTCGGGGCGCCGACATAGTTGGGATGATACCAATCCTGGCACCATTCCCATACACTGCCGCTCATGTCATAGAGCCCGAACGGATTAGGCCGGCGAGAACCCGCGGGTTTATTGCCATAGGCGCCGTTGGGGCCGCCGGAGCAGTTGAAGGTAAACCACATGTAATCCGCACGATTGCCGGGCAGAGTCCCCGCCGGCGCGTCGGCTGCTCCGTCATCGGCGCCGAGCGAGTCGCCGAAAAAGAAGCGTGTCGGCATTCCCGCGCGGCAAGCATATTCCCATTCGGCCTCGCTGGGCAGGCGAAATGTTGGCGCCCCCTGGGCGGTCTTGGCGATATGGGCGTTTAGGGCCGCCAGAAAATCCTGCACGTCGTTCCACGAAACATAATAGGCAGGATATTGATCGCCCAGCCCAAAAATGGGATTTGGGTAATAGACCGAATCCGGCCAGCCGGTCATCAGAGTCAGCCATTGCTGCTGCGTGATCTCGAACTTGCCGAGATAAAACGGGCGGGCGATCGTCACCGTGCGGGTCGGCCCTTCATCCTCCCAGCGGCCGCGCTCCGACGGCGGCGAACCCATGATGCAACTGCCCGCGGGGATGCGCACCAGAACCAATGGCACATTGCCCGGCAGTGTGATCGTGGTTTCCGTGGGATGACCGGCAATCCACGTTGCGTCGGCCAGACTGATTTTCCCATCGCCGTTGGCATCGGCGCGCGCCAGTGCAGCACCGCTCAAAGGAGTTTTTTCCAGCAGATGATGGACAACCGCCCGGCCGTCCCAGTAGTTGACGCTTCCGTCGCCATTCACATCGCCAGGCGGAAACTGGCTTTGTGCCGAGGGCAAAAAACCGACCAGCAAGGCCATTGCCAACGCAGCCGTGCGTCCGTGCAATCGCTCCCAGCGCCTCATGTGCCGTCTCAATATCATCCCTCTGCGAAGATTTTTTCTTGTTCTGGCTTATCCTGACAGAATCATCGCATACAAGCGGCTAAATACAAAGCCAAAGATGTTCCGGCACGCCACAGTCATATTCTGGCAATTTTTCCGTGTCGAAAGCAAGCGCATTGTGAATACTCTTTGCATTTGCCCGACCGGCGAAAAGCCCGAAGGGCAATATCAGGGATCCCCACTGCTTCGCCGATTGACAATGTGCCGCCACGTGCCGGATGAATTCCGCTTGAGCGCTCTAGAATAATGACGGCGGATTTCCGAATGGAACAACGCGATGCCAGTCAGCCATTACCGAAGCGGATTGCCCGTCCGATGGGTGGGGCGTTGGGACCAACGATCGGACTGCTGCTTTTTCTGGTTTTCTCCGTGGAGGCCGTGCGTCTGGCTGTCGGCAAGCGGTATGGCATAGATGAATTCACGTATGCGCATGCCGCATGGCTGATCTCGAACGGCCAAGTTCCCTATCGCGATTTCTTCTGCCATCATTTTCCGTTCCCGTTCTATTTGATGGCTGTGCCGTTCCGATTTCTCGACGATAATCCCAACCACATCCGCTATTTGCGCCTGATGATGCTGATGTTTCTGGCGGTGATTTTGGCAGCAACAAGTCGGGTCAACCGGCGGGAAGGGCAATGGACCGCATTGATTACGTCTCTGACGCTCCTGATGGTTCCGGCTGTGGTCGCACCGGCTATCGAGATTCGTCCCGATGCGATCGCGTTGGCATTCTTTCTTGCTGCAGTCGCCGTGCTCTACACCCGCGAGGCGGCGCGGCGGACCGGCGGCCTGCCAGAAAGCGACGTTTCTTTGCCTGTGGCGCACGATCGCTGGCCTCCGCGGATTGGCTGTCGCAAAGGTCTGGGATCGGGTATGCTTTTTGGCCTTGCGATCTGCGCATCGGAAAAAGTGCTTTGTTATGGCGCGGTTTTTGCTGCCGCCTGGGCAATGGATGTTTTCTACAATCGAAAGCGAAAAGCGGATTATCTCCTGGGCAATCCGTTTACATTCCTTGCAGGCGTCGGCGTGGTGGCTGTTTCTGCCTGCGTGTTTCTGACCTTGTCGGGCGCATGGGGTTCGTTTGTCCGCTATTCGTTGCAATGGTCGGCAGCGTATCAGCAACTGCATCACGGATTTACATGGCAGCGGTATTTCTGGTGGATCATCAGCGGCATTTGGTGGCTGTGGGGATTTGCCGTGGTCGGGCTGGGGGCAACGGCCGGACGTCTGGTCCGTGCCGGCCCTGCCCGATGGAGCGATCCTGACTGGTTGCTGATCGGCGCGCTGCCCGGCGCCTTTGCTTCCTATGCACTCCAGCGATGCGCCTATCCGTACAGCCTTCTGCCGGCAATGACCGTAATGTGCATTTTCTCGGCGCGCGGACTGGCCCTGACGGTGCAAGCCCTCGCCGAAGAGCGAGAGATGAAGCGCTCCTCCACACTGGCGGTTGTTCTTCTTTTTCTCGGTCTTCTGGTGTGGGAAATCCGGCAGGAACGGTTCGAGGGTATCCTGGGAGTGCTGGCCGTTGCCTCGTTGCCGTTCGTGGCGGACCGTTTGGGGTGGATGCAACGCAGGCCGGGATTGGCCCGATCGGAACATCTTTTGGTTTTTTTCTGTTTTGTGCTGCTTCTCAGCTGGCAGGTTTCGCTTCATTTTTCCCGGCTGGAGGAACAATTGTTGACCGATAATGCGTATCAACACGAGACACTCACCCTGTTGAATGAACTGACCTCGCCCGAAGATGCGGTCTATGACAATTCCGGCGGTTTTGTCGCGCGTCCGCACACTTCGTTCTACTACTTCACGAACTCGTTCATTCGCCGCCGCATGAAGCGCGATCTGCAGGAATCCGCCCTTGAAGGCATCTACCGGACCGGTTGCGCTGTTTTTCTCCACGACATTCGCTTCGCTACTCTCCCCGAGCCGCTCCGTGGGTTCTTAACCGAAAACTATCAGCCGCTGAATCCTGACATCTGGATTTGGGGACGACACTATGAGACAACCACAGGCACTTTGTCCAAGCGCTTCTATGCGATCCGCGACGGCTGGTATTTCGTTATCCCTGGATCGGTTGCCATAGAAGGAAAGCTGGCGTTCGACGATGTCGCAGCGACCGGCTCGATTTTTCCGTTGACGCGCGGCATGAAACACCTTCGCTACGAAGGGCCTCCTGCTTCGTTTTACATCCTCTGGCTCCCCCGAAACGGGCAGGTTTTTATGCCTTCCCATCGGGGGCAGCCGAAGTTTTCAAGCTTGTTTTAGGGAAAAAGACAATAAGGAGTTGAATAGACGTGGTGAACAGCATGGGAGCAATGAACCCTGCGGGCAGTATGGACGTCAGGGACGGGGCGAAAACGGCCTCGCGTTGACCGTCTGTCCATGCTGCCCACTCTGTCCACTTCGTTCAGTGCTATATCCCGCCTTTATTTTCCCGATTCCGCCAAGAAGCGGTGCAAATCACGCGCCAGCATGAGCGGAATCCCTGGAACGCGTGCAATGTCTTCGACCGACGCTTTTCGCAGGCGTTCAAGACTGCCAAACGCACGCAACAGCGCCCGCTTTCGTGCCTCGCCCACACCCGGCATTTCCTGAAGCAGCGACCGCAAGCTGCGGCTTCGCCGAAGTTTCTTGTGATAGGTAATGGCGAACCGATGAGCCTCGTCGCGGATGTGTTGGAGAAGAAGCAGGGCGGGCGACCCGGGCGGAAACGTCACCGGATTCTTCTGGCCGGGAATAAAAAATCGCTCGTCCGTGCGGCGGACTTCGGACGCCGGCCCGGTGGCTTCTCCGTTGCCGGCGGGAAGTTCCTCCTGTGCCTCGACGCGGCTCTTGGCGATTGCGCGCAGGACCGCACTCGGTGCGCCCAGCGCCTTCATGGCCTCGGCGGCCGCATTGAGCTGGCCCTTGCCGCCGTCCACCAGAATCAAATCGGGCAGCGGGCGGCCGGCCTCGATCACGCGCCGGTATCGGCGCGACAGCACCTCGTGCATCATGGCAAAATCGTTGGCACCCTCGACCGTGCGGATTTTGAACAGGCGGTAGCCGCTGCGGTTGGGCAGCCCGCCCACAAATTGCACCATGGCGCCAACGGCCAGAGTTCCCTGAATGTTGGAAATGTCAAAACACTCGATGTGCTCGGGCGGAGAGGGCAGGCGCAGCCGGATGCTCAGTTCGCCGAGCGCCGCTTCGAGGTTGCGGCCCGACTCGATGCGGTCGCGCAGGCGCTGGCGGGCGTTTTGCAGCGCAAGGTCCATGAGGCTTCGTCCCTCGCCGCGCTGGGGCACGTGAAGCCGCACGGCCCGCCCCCGCAACTCGGCCAGCCATTGTTCGAGGGTCTCGCGGTCGTCCGGTTCGCTCGAAAGAAAGACCTCGTCGGGAATGGATTCCGGAAGGGCGTAAAGCTGGCTGATCACCCCGCGCAAAATGTCGCCTTCGCTTTGCCCAATGTCCGGCAGGTCGAATTCCCGGCGATCGGAGACCACGCCGCCGCGGTAGATCAGCGCCAGGGCCAGCCAGCGTCCCTTCTCGGCCACTGCGGCAATCACGTCGCGGTTGACGCCCGGCCCGACGGCAATCCGCTGGCGCTCGACGGTGAGATTGATGGCGGCGATCTGGTCGCGGATTCGCGCCGCTTCCTCGAACTCCATGCGGTCGGATTTCTCTTGCATCCGTTGTTTGAGGCGCTCGACCACTTCGGTTCGCTGTCCGCGCAGAAACAGAATGGCATCCTGCACTAGTTGTGCATAATAGGCAGGGTCCACCTGGCGATAATAGGGGCAGCAGCACATGCCCATTTCATACATGAGGCACGGGCGTGTGCGGTTGCGGCGGACTTTTTCGCGGCAGCTGCACAGGGGGAAAATCCGCAGCAGAGTGCGGAACGTCTCGCGCATGGCCTGCGAGGAGGTGTAGGGGCCGAAATACAGGGCGCCGTCGTCGGCGCGTTTGCGTACCATTTGCAGCCGCGGCCACTGCTCGCGCGGGTCAATGCGCAAGCTGAGATACGTCTTGTCATCGCGCAGCCGGATATTGTAGCGCGGACGGTGCTTTTTGATCAGCGCATTTTCGAGAAGAAACGCTTCCTTGTCGGTCGCCGTGACAATGTAATCGAGCGCGGCCACGCGCCGGACCAGAAATTCCGTTTGCGGCCGCTCGTCGGGCGCGGCCCCAAAATACGATGACACGCGCGCGCGCAAATTGAACGCCTTGCCCACATACAACACCTCGCCCGCGGCGTCCTTCATCAGATACACGCCCGGCGAGGCGGGAAACTCTCGCGCCCGCGCCAGAAGCGCTTCACGATGGGAGGGATGGGCTGCCTGAACCATGCGTCGTCCTCGTCCCCTGCACCCCTACTGTTGCAAATCTCCGCGCGGAAAGGCAAGGGGAAGAGTGCGTCTGTGCAGAGGCTGCTCGATTCCGCCGAATTATTTTTCCTTGAAATGGTCGAGCGTTGTGCGCATTGATCTTTTCGTTATTGCCATAGCGGAGCTGGAGTAGCTCAAAGGTAGAGCAGCCGCCTTGTAAGCGGCAGGTTAGGGGTTCGAGTCCCCTCCCCAGCTCCACTTTTTATTTTGGGCTTTCGATTTTGGACGGGGAAAATAGAAAAGATACATAAATGGCATGGAAAGGGGAATGAATATCAAGAACGGCCGACATCGTCGCCTTTCTCTGCAGGGAGGAAGGCCGCCCTAACTATTTTCTTTTCCTACCTCTTTACTTTCTTTCCCCGTTCTTCCCGCCAAGCATAGCGAGCAGAAATGCAAACACGTTTGCCTGTTCTTCGATCAGTTTGCTCATCGGTTTTCCATGGCCATGTCCCGCCTTGGTCTCGGTGTATAGAAGAACCGGACTCGGCCCGCCCGCGGCCTGCAGCGCCGCCGCAAACTTCCATCCGTGCGACGGCACGACGCGGTCGTCGGTTTCGGCGGTCAGGATCAGAATCGGCGGATATGCCGTTCCCTTTTTCACGTTGTGCACCGGCGAATAGGCCAGGAGCGTTTTGAACTCCCGCTCGCTCGCCTCTGCATTTCCGTATTCGGGAATCCAATACCGCCCGACGGTGAACTTGTGATAGCGCAGCATATCGGCGACCGGCACGCCGCAAACGACCGCTCCAAACAGATCGGGCCGCTGCAACATGCATGCCGCCACCAGCAGGCCGCCGTTGCTGCGCCCCTCGATGGCCAGACGCCGCGGCGACGTGTAGCGGTTCTGGATCAGCCATTCGGCCGCAGCGATGAAGTCGTCGAAGACGTTTTGCTTGTTTGCCAGCATCCCCGCGCGGTGCCACTCCTCGCCATATTCGCTGCCGCCGCGCAGATTGGCCACGGCATAGACGCCGCCGCGTTCGAGCCAAAACAACCGCGCGGCTGAAAACGACGGCATGAGGCTGGCGCTGAATCCGCCGTATCCGTAAAGAAGCGTTGGATTGTTGCCGTCAAGCGCGATCCCCTTCTTATGTGTGAGATACATCGGCACGCGCGTGCCATCTTGCGAGGCATAAAACACCTGCGTAGTTTCGTAACTGGACGGATCGAAGTCCACCATGGATTGCAGATAGGGTTCGAGCGTTTGTGTTTGAAAATTGTAGCGGTAGAACGTTGTCGGGAACAAAAACGACGTGAAGGCAAAAAACATTTCAGGATCGTCCGGTTTGCCCCACAGCTCGGTCACGGTGCCGAGCGCGGGCAGCGGAATGTCGCGCGCCCATCGGCCGTCGAGCTCATAAATGTTCAGGATATGGTGCAC
>JADFCW010000156.1 GCA_017161705.1 Candidatus Sumerlaeota bacterium
TTGAACTACGAACGGCACGCTGAAGCGTGAACTACGAACGGGTGCAAATCCGCTTGCGTGTTGGTGGGATTTGGCGACAGGCTGACGCTGGTTTTCGGAACGGAACCGGCGGCTGACGTTTTGCCGCCTATCTCGCGCCGGGAGGAAAACTATGAGGCTGCCGACGTTTTGGCAATGCGCGAAGAAAGACTTTGGGATTCTTCTCGCTGCCGGTTTGGTGGTTTGGATTTTCACCACGCTGCCGTTGTGGAAAGTCCGAGCGGCACAGCCGTCGGATCGCAATACGGCTGGCGCAACAGCCCCAATGAATCTTGCGCGGATGGCCAAAGCCTCGACGTCCTACGTCTCAGGCCACGAAACGCTTTCTGCTCTAAACGATGACAGCGAGCCGCGCCACTCCAACGACAAACGGCGCGGCGCTTACGGCAATTGGCCGCGCAGCGGAACACAATGGGTCGAGTATGAATGGAGCCAGCCGATCTCCACCAATAAAATGGACGTATATTGGTTTGCCGACGGGCGCGGTGTCCGCCTGCCCACAGCCTGCCGCCTGAAATACTGGGACGGCAACGCACTGGTGCCCGTAGCGAATGCGTCGGGGCTTGGGCTCGAGGCCAACCGATTCAATACCACGACTTTTCCTGAAATCACCACGACCCGGTTGCGGCTGGAGATGGATTCCAGCGGCACGTTTTCGACCGGCTTGCTCGAATGGAGAGTCTATGACTCGGGCAAGTCGCCAAACTTTGCCCCGACCGCGGCCGCCGGAGCAGATCGCACGGCCATGGTTGCCGCGCCGACGTATCTGAACGGCACGGTAAAAGACGACGGAAAAATTCAGTCCGTGCCGACCGTGACATGGGGCAAGGAGTCGGGGCCGGGCGATGTGGTGTTTGAAAATGTCCACGCGCTGGCGACCACGGCGCGGTTTTCGACCCAGGGCGACTACGTATTGAAACTGACCGCGCACGACGGCCAGTTCAGCGCGTCGGCCCGACTGAATGTTGCCGTGGTTTCGCCACCCCCTGCTGCGGCTCTCCGTCCCGTGGCCGTGTTTCCCTATCGTATCCATAGCGCGTTCTGGAATGACCGCATCAAGAACCTGATCGTCAACTGGATTCCGCATTGCTGCGAGAAATGCTCCGATCCAAGATTGCGCGAAGGCGGGATCGAGAATTTCGTTCAGGCGGCGAACAAGCTGGCCGGCCGCCCCGCCGAACGCCATGTCGGTTATGTGTTCTCCAACGCCTGGGTGCTCAATACGGTAGAGGCGATGTGTCTGGCTCTTATGGTGGATGCGCAGGGGGATCGCGAGATACTGGCTGCGGAGAAAGCCATGCGCGAGAAACTGGAGGACTGGATTCCGAAAATTCTCGCGGCGCAGGAACCCGACGGCTATCTCCAGACGGCCTACACCCTGAGCGGGAAACCGCGCTGGTCGAACAAGCATGATCATGAAGGCTATGTGGCCGGATATTTCATCGAGGCGGCGCTTGCGCACTATGAAATGACGGGCCGCAAAGACGCTCGCCTTTACAATGCCGCGCGCAAACTGGCCGATTGCTGGTGCAACCACATCGGCCCGCCGCCGAAAAAGACTTGGTATGACGGCCATCAGGCGCTCGAAATGGCGCTGGTGCGATTGGGCCGTTTTGTCAATGAAACGGAGGGCGCCAACGCCGGTCGCCACTACATCGAACTGGCCAAGTTCCTTATGGACAGCCGCAAGGATGGCGAGGAATATGACCAGAGCCATCGGCCCGTCGTGCAGCAATACGAAGCCGTCGGCCACGCCGTGCGCGCCGCCTATTCCTATTCCGGCATGGCCGACATCGCCATCGAGACAGGCGATCTCGGCTACCACAACGCTGTCCTCTCGCTGTGGGACAATATTGTGAACAAGAAATACTACGTCACGGGGGGAATCGGCAGCGGCGAAACCTCCGAGGGATTCGGCCCCAACTACTCGCTGCGCAACAACGCCTATTGCGAGTCGTGCGCTAACTGCGGCGAACTGTTTTTCCAATATCGGATGCACCGCATCCATCACGAAGCAAAATACGCCGACCTGTATGAGGAGAGTCTATATAACGCCATCCTCGGCAGTCTGGACCTGGAAGGTAAAAACTTTACCTATACCAACGAATTGGACGCTAACCGCCCGCGCTATCCGTGGCATGTTTGCCCGTGTTGTGTAGGCAATATCGCGCGAACGCTGCTGATGCTGCCGACGTGGATGTATGCCACGAGCGAGGATGCGGTGTATGTCAATCTGTTCGCCGGCAGCACAATCTCAGTGGGCAAGGTTGCCGGCGCGGCAGTCGAAATGGTTCAGACCACGGATTATCCGTGGAGCGGCAAGGTTACGATCACCGTCAATCCATCAACACCAACAGAATTTGCGGTTCATATTCGTTCGCCGCGGCGAAGCGTCAGCGATCTATACACCAGCACGCCAGACGCCGACGGCATAGTCTCGTTGGCCGTCAACGACTCGCCGATTTCCCCCGCCATAAAGAACGGATATGCGATCATTCGCCGGATGTGGAAAGCGGGCGACCGGATTGACCTCGTTCTGCCGATGACGCCGCAACGGGTAAAGGCAAGCGACAAGGTGGCCGCCAATATCGGCCGCGTAGCGTTGCGCTATGGCCCCCTCGTCTATAATATCGAGAGCGTGGACCAGAATGTGGACCTGGTTCTGCGGCCTGACTCGCCCTTATCCGCGGAGTGGCGGCCCGACCTGCTCGGAGGCGTGATGGTGATCAAGGGTGTCTTCAGCGACGGGACGCTGATGACGGCCATTCCCAATTATGCGCGATGCAACCGGGGCGGCCGCTCGATTGTTTGGCTGAAAGATCAATAGCACGAGCATCCCTTTCTCCCAGCCGCGGGAGTTCTACTTCGCGACCGCCGTTTTTTCGCGCGCTGCACGGTGGGCTTTCGCTGCGGCGATAAAGCTGGCGTAGAGCGGGTGAGCATTGAGCGGGCGCGACTGGAACTCTGGATGAAACTGCACGGCGATGAACCACGGATGGTCGGCCAATTCAACCATCTCGACCAAATTGCCGTCGGGCGAAAGGCCGGAGAAGACCACGCCGTTTTCCTCGAATAGGGCGCGATACTTGTTGTTGAACTCGAAGCGGTGACGGTGGCGTTCGCTGATTTCCGTCAGGCCGTAGATGCGGTGGGCGCGGGTGTTCGGCTTGATGACGCACGGATAGGCGCCCAGGCGCATGGTGCCGCCCATTTGCGTGATCGAGCGCTGGGTGGCCAGCAGATCAATGACAGGATGCGGCGTCTGGGTATCGAATTCGGTGCTGTTGGCGGCGTCGAGTCGGCAGGCGTTGCGGGCGAACTCGATCATGGCGCACTGCATGCCGAGACAGATGCCGAAAAAAGGGACTCCGCGCGTTCGGGCGAAGTGAGCGGCAAGGATTTTGCCTTCGATGCCGCGCTGGCCGAAGCCGCCGGGCACAAGAATCCCATCGAGGTGCGCGAGGCGGCTCTCGACGGTTTCGGGTGTGAGGTGATCCGACTCGATGGACTCGATGACGGTTCGCACGTTGTTATGATAGCCGCCATGATACAAGGCCTCACAGACACTTTTGTATGCGTCGTGGAGGCTGGTGTATTTGCCGACCAGGCCGATGTGAACTTCGCCGGCGAGATGGCGAATTCGCTCGACGAGCAGGGTCCACTCCTTGAGGTCCTGCTTGCGGGTTTGCAGACCGAAGCGTTTCAGGATCAGGTCGTCGAGGCCCTGCTGATGGAGTGCGATAGGGACCTCGTAGATGGTGGCCAGGTCGCGGTTTTCGAAGACGGCAGCGGGGTCCACGGTGCAGAAGAGGGCGATCTTCTGGCGCAGGTTTTCGGGAAGCGCGCGTTCGGTGCGGCAAATCAGGAAGTCGGGCTGGATGCCGATTTCGCGCAGTGCCGCCACACTGTGCTGGGTGGGTTTGGTTTTGACCTCGCCGACGGCGTGGATGACGGGAACCAGCGTGACATGGCAGTAGAGAACGTTTTCGCGTCCGACGTCAAAAGGCATCTGGCGGATGGCTTCGAGAAACGGCAGGCCTTCGATGTCGCCGACGGTGCCGCCGACCTCCGAGATGACAATTTCGGCATGGCTGCGTTCAGCCACGCGGAGAATGCGCGATTTGATTTCATCGGTGATGTGGGGGATGACCTGAACGGTGCCGCCGAGGAAGTCGCCGCGCCGCTCGCGTTCGATGACGGTGAAATAGACCATGCCGGTGGTGACGTTGTTTTCGCGGCCCATCTTGGCTGTGGTGAACCGCTCATAGTGGCCAAGGTCGAGGTCAGTTTCCGCGCCGTCGTTGGTCACATAGACCTCGCCGTGCTGAAAGGGGCTCATTGTCCCCGGATCCACGTTGATGTAGGGATCGAGTTTTTGGAGCGAGACTTTGAAGCCGCGGGCTTCCAAAAGGGTACCGATCGAGGCGGCGGTGATGCCTTTGCCAAGCGAGGACACCACGCCGCCGGTGACGAAAATGAAACGAGCCATGGAAGGAACTCCTACGAAGATAGCAGAGCGCGCACTCGTTCAAGGTCTTCCGGTGTATCCACGCCGATGGAATCGAAGGGCGTTTCGACGACGCGGATGCGATAGCCGCGATCCAGGTAGCGAAGCTGTTCCAGTTTTTCGGTTTGCTCCAGAGGCGACGGCGGCCACGAAACGAAATCCAGCAATGCCTGCCGCCGATACACATAGAGGCCGAGGTGTTTGTAGCCCCATAACGGCTTGCCGTCGCATGTACCCGTATCGGGACCGGTGCGAACGCGGTTGGGGATCGGCGAGCGGGAGAAGTAGAGCGCGTAGCCGCGCGCATCGGTCACCACTTTGACGGCATGGGGCGATTCGTACTCGGCGCGGTCGCGGATGGCGACTTTGGCGGTCGAGACGGGGCAATCAGGATCGTGCAGGAGAGCCTCGACGGCGAGGTTCACCGATTCAGCGGCGATCATCGGCTCATCGCCCTGAATGTTGACCACGAGATCGCATGGCAGGGTCCGAATGACCTCGGCGATGCGGTCGCTGCCGGAGTTGCAGTCGGGCGAGGTCATGCGCGCCTCGCCGCCGAAAGCGAGCACGGCGTCATAAATGCGCCGGTCGTCGGTGGCGACAATGACACGGTCAATGTGGCGGCACGCGCGGGCGCGCTCGACGACCCACTGGATGAGCGGCTTGCCGTGGATGTCAGCCAGAGGTTTCCCCGGCAGCCGCGTGGCCGCATAGCGCGCAGGGATGACGGCAAGGGTGATCATCTTATCGGACACCGTTGAGTTGGCAGATTTTCAATCCGGATACTCGATCAAAGTCCGAAGCCGGCGAATAAGCAGGGATAAATCCGTAAATCTCTTCACGGCTGCAGCGTTTCGCACGACGGCGGCGTTGTTGAGAACGCCGTGCAGGCGCATAAGCAAGGGTCGTGAATCCACAAACGGACGTTTAGCAATGGGAATAGCATCGGTTGCAAAATTCGTCATCGTGTTTCTTTTCCCATCTTGTCTTTTCCACTCAATAGATCACCTTGTTCAGAGGATACTCGATGATGCCGACGGCGCCGGCGCGGCGAAGATCGGGAATGATCTGCTTGACGACCGATTCATCCAGTATGGTTTCGAGGGCCACCCACTCCGGATCGCTGAGCGTTGAAATAGTCGGCGCCGTGATGGCCGGCAGAATGGCGGTGACTTTGGGCAGGACCTTTCGCCGGCAGTTGAGCTTCAACCCCACCTTGCCTTCGGCGGCAATGGCGGCTTCCAGAAGCATGGCGAGGTTTTCGATCTTGCGCCGTTTCCATTGATTCGCCCAGCTGGACTTGTTGGCAATGAGGCGCGGCGTGGATTCGAGTATAGTCTCGACGATCCGCAGCTTGTTGGCGCGCAGCGACGACCCCGTTTCGGTCGCCTCGACGATGGCATCGGCAAGGTCCGGTGCTTTGGCCTCGGTGGCGCCCCACGAGAACTCGACCTCGGCCTTCACGCCGTGCTTGCGCAAGAAGGTCTCGGTCACGCGCACCAATTCAGTGGCCACGCGTTTGCCTTCCAAATCCTTGACGGAATGAATGCGGGAGCCTTCGGGCACGGCCAAGACCCATCGAACAGGCCGCGCCGACTGCTTTGAGTAAGACAAGGCGCATGCCTCGACCACTTTCGCCCCGCACTCGGTGATCCAATCGTAGCCGGTCAAACCGGCGTCAAACACGCCGTCCTGCACATAGCGGGCGATCTCCTGGGCGCGGATCAGTTTTCCCTCAATTTCCGGATCATCGCAAACCGCGTTGTAGGAACGGTCGCCCACCGAAAAAGCAAAACCCGCCCGCCGCAACAGCGCCAGCGTGGCGTCCTGGAGGCTTCCCTTCGGCAAGGCCAATTTAAGGATGTTTGGTTTCACTGGTTGTCTCCGTTGCTCCAAAATCAATCTTGGGGCGTTCGCCCATTATCGTTACCGGCGTGCGGATCGGAATCAGGTCGTAGAGTTCCTCGACGTCTTTTTCCAGCATTCCGACACAGCCGCGCGAGGCATACTTGCCGATCGTCTCCGGATGAATAGTGCCGTGAATGCCCAACCCGGGCCGGTCGAATTTGAGCCACCGGCTCCCCAGCTCGTTTTGCGGATCGCCTGGTTTGTAAAGTTTCCCGGTCTGGGGATCGAGCCACGAGGGGTTTTTCAATTTGTCCACGATCCGGAACTGGCCTGTCGGCGTGAGACCTGCCGTACGGCCCGTTCGCACGCGGTATTTTTTGAAGAACTTACCATTGTTGAAGAGCGTTAGCGTATTGTCGCTGATATTCACAAGGATCGAGAAATCCAGTTTTGGGATTTTGATCCGTTGACCCGGCCGCAAGAGCCGCTCGTCGCGGATTCGATTCACGGTCTTGATCAAATCCGCCTCGACGCGATAGCGCTTGCCGATGCTGATCAGGTTGTCGCCCGGCTTGATGGTGTAAAGCTCCTCGCCCGGAAGCAGAATCTGCGAAAAGAGGATCTCCGTGTTGACCTGGCCAAGGAGGTTCTCCACGCCTGCGCGCAACTCGCCCTCGAGCGGCATCTCGATCAGCTGGTCGAGCCGCTCCTTGGCCGAGAGCAACTCGCCCGACAGGACATAGAGGTTGGCCAGACCCAGCATCGCGGCAGGGGACGAGGGATCGGATGCGTATTGGGTGACCACCGTCTCGAAGTGCTGGCCGGCCTTCTTGCGGTTGCCGTCCCTTTCCAGGGCGATTTTGCCGAGCACATAGTGGATAGTGCCCAAATGCGGGTCCTTCGGACGGGCGGCCAGAAAGGCCTCTGCGCGTTTTTGAGCCTCGTCGGTCTTGCCCATACGCATGAGAATTTGGATTGTCAGGCGTTCGAGACGGCTCTGGGTGTCAGGATTCTTCACGCGCGGGGCAAGGGCGGCGGCCTGATCCAAAGCCTCGGCGTAGCGTTTTTCTGCCTGGAGGGATTCAATCAGCGCCATCTGCGTTTGAATGGACTTTTCGCGCGAACTTTGGCGAAACTTGTGAGCGCCGAAGGCCAAACCGCCAACGACTATCAGAATCCCGATCAGATATACCCACCATTCGCTTCTCATTGTTGTTCTCCCGCACAAAAAACACTAACTATTATCTTCAACAACATCAACTTTCTGAATACTATCTTCGCACGCCCCGAAGGATTCTCACACGCTCATGTAGGTAAATCATACGGGTCGAAGCGGCAGGGTGTCAATCCGAAAAAGGCCTGCGTGTCAAGCGATATTGGTACTTCCGATAGGATTTCACCCGGCAGCGCGGGGGCTGTCCGCGGGGCATAAGATTAGCCCCCATCATCGGCTTGCCAAAGCAAGCATTTGACGGGGGCGGCTTCTGGACAAGCCAGCGCGCTGAGAGATCGAGGCACGCATTCACGGGCTGATCTGGAAGTTCTTCAGCAGCGTGTAGTTGTCTTCCTCGTGTGTTTCGTTGACCAGGTCGGTCTTATCGGCGAAACAGATGATGCCGACGCTGCCCAGCGGCGCGCGGGAATAGACGGTCCGTGCATGGGCGCTCAACTCGAGCGCTGCGGCGGGCGGCAAATCCGGCACAAAGATCGAATCGCACAGGAAGGCATCCAGCTGCGGCTGATCGGGCGTCCGCGTAACCCAGAATTCAATCCAGAACGGTCCGGAATTCTGGGTTCCAGTGTTGCGCACACGGCCGCCGAACACGACCGGCTGTCCTCGATGCAGCGGGTTCGGGGCGGCCGTAAATCCCTCGACGATCAGATTGGCCTGGGTCGGCTGGCGAATGGTCAGCAGCCGCTTGCCCGCCACCACGCGCCGGTTGTTGGCCTCGTTTGACTCGGCTACCATTCCCGGCCGGTCCACAGCTACGACGACCGAATACGGGCCGTCGGGAATGCTATAGAGCGAGCGATTGAGGGCGAGATCGGTTGCGGCGCCCGCCGGAAGCCCCGGAATAAAAACCGAATCGGCGAGGAATTCATCCAGCCAGATGCCGCCGGTGCGCGAGCCGAAAAACTCGACCCAAAACGGCCCCGCGTTCTGCGCGCCGCGGTTTTCCACTCGCGCCCACAGCGTCAGAGGTGACCCCGGCGGCGCCTGATAGGGCGCATTGGGGGCAAAGTCCGCCAGCGCGATAGTCAAGTCGGCCAGCTGGCTCTTGTCGGCGCCCGACTCGGCAGCCCCCAGCGCTCGATTGAGATAATACCCGTCGAGAAATTGATAGTTGTTGGTTTCATCCGGCTCGCTGATCCCATCCGGCCGGTCGGCGACACAACCGACCATAAAAATGCCCGAGGGGACGCCGTAGAGCGTCCGCGAGTAACCAGCCAGGTTGACTCCCGCACCTGGGGCGAGGTTCGAGACCGCGATCGAGTCGCACAGGAAGAAATCCATCGAAGGATAGAGGCGGTCGCGCGAACCCCAGAACTCGATCCAGAACGGTCCGCTCGGCTGCGTGCCGACGTTGCGGACGTATCCGGTGAACGACAGCGTCTGTCCGGAATACGCCGGGTTCGGCCCGAAGCCGAATCCTTCCACGCGCAAATCCACATTCGTCTGCGGACGGATTACCAGGAGGCGTTTGCCACCGATCACCACGCGGTTGTCGTTTTCGTTCGACTCGGCGACCTCATTCGGTCGGTCGGCCATAATGACCACCGTGTAGGGGCCGTCGGGCAATCCATACAGCGGCAGCGAGGCCGAGTAGGGATGAATGGCGCCGGGGTTGATCGGGCCCGGCCGTGCCGAGTTGGCCAGAAAATAGGACACGGTCAGACCGCCCGTTCGCGATCCCCAAAACTCCAGCCAGAACGGCCGTGCGGGTGTCCCGCCGGTGTTCTGGATGTGCGCAGCCAGCCACAACGGATCGCCGGGGGCCATTTGCACCGGAGCGGCCGGATTGAAATCCGCCCAGACAAAATTCAGATTCGGAGCGGTGCCGACCGTCAACAGAGCGGGCAGGAAGGCCGTGTTGTTGGTCTCGCTGATTTCCACGACCGAATTGGTGCTGTCAATGATCCAGCCGACATAGTAGTTGCCAAGAGGAATATTTCCGGGAAACGCGCCCTGCCAGCGGCAGGTTACATACGTGAAGGGTTCAAGGGCAGGCACATACACAGCGCCGATGGGACGGTCGTCCGGCGTGATGTTCTGGTCGGTTGAAGCATAGAAAGTTACGAGGAACGGCAGCGTGGTGGTCGTTCCGATGTTGCGGACATCGCAATAGACCTCGAACGGCGCACCGGCTGAAACGGCCCCGGGCGAGAATCCGGCGAACTGCACGCCGTCGTCTATCAGGTCGGCGTAATCGCGCGGAGGCGGATCGCTTGCCATGGTTGCCGTCAATTCGGCAAACAGCGAGGCGTTGATGCGTGTGCCGCTGTTTTCATCCGGCGCTCCGTAGGCATGAACAGCCATTACCTGGTGCTGATCCTGATTCTGAATATACCGCCATACCGGCGAGCCGCTTTGCCCGCCGGCGGTGTCCATGAGATAATAGAGCGCATATTGATCGGCAAACGTGGCAATATTATAATCCCAGTAAAGCCCCAGGCCCTGATCACGGTCGTCGGGATAGCCGGCGAGGTTGAACACGCGGTTGGGATAATAGCTTTCCGGCTCGTAGGCATAGCCGAACCAGCCGATGATGTTGCCGACATTGCGGTCGAGCGTAATCAGTCCCCAGTCAAAATCGGGATCATGGCTGCCGACCCAGCCCGACGGCGCGCGCACTTCGACATCCCAGGCCGAACTGAACGGCGCGTAGTTACCGTCCATGCCGGGAATGAACTCGACCTCTTTGACCCAGCCGCCTTCGTTTGCATTGTAAAGATTGTGACCGGCGGTGAACACGTGAAACGGGTCAATCAGAGAACCGCTTCCGACCCACACTGCGTCGTTGGGGAAAACCATATACATCTTGCCGATGACGCGCCAGGGAAAGCCGGTGGTCGGCGACACGCGCTCGCGGCCGTCATCGCCGATGATGTTGAACAGAGATGGAGTCTTGCCCAGCGCGCCGGGATTCGACGGGCGAGAATTCGACGCCCCAAGCGCGCGCAATTTCTCCGGCAGTGCCGACGGCGGCTCGTAACGGATTTCGCCGGTGGCCGGCCGATAGACTACAATCCAGTCGGGCGGCGGAAACATAGCCTTCTGCTCGGGGGTGAGTTTGAGCGGCGCTGGACGCGCCAGCCCGCGCAGGTTCCATCGCCCGCGCGGAATTTCCAGCGCCGGATTGCCCGAAGGCTTCGATAGCCCCGACTGCGGCGGTCCGGCCAGGCGCGTTTCCAACGTGGGGCCCGCACCGGATGCCTTGGCCAACATGAGGGCAAACAGACCCCCGCAGATTAGCAGGAGAAATGGCTTAAGACAGCTGCAGTTCATTTTTTTACTCCTTTTGAGCCAACTTCGCGGCTGCATTCTGAAATCAGTTCAACCAGATCGCGCGGCAAGATTCAACCTCTTTGCGTAACCATGAACCACCGGCATGAAATACTGTGGCGAACATGGGTATCCCCGCACCCGGGCTGTCAGCCACTGTGCTGGGACAGGTCATCTGCCATGTTCCACAGTCCGCTTTGCGGGCAGATTAAAGCGCTTCCGACCGCCAAAGAAGTATAAAGCAAGGAGTGTGCCGCCGGAACCGACTTCCATTCGGAGTGCCCTGGCGCTTCTTGTTCAGTCGGCACTGTTGCCGGCGGGCAGGAGGGGTAAAAATGCGGAGGCAAACAATTCAACCGGATGAAAAGCATCTCTGCCCGTCAGATCGCGGATTTGCTGGCGACAGGATGTCCCCGAGGCCGCGATAAGGACATCCTCGCCGGCGGCACGAATGGCCGGCAGAAGGCGAAGTTCGGCAATACGCCGCGACATTTCATAGTGTTCTTTTTCATAACCAAACGCCCCGGCCATGCCGCAGCAGCCGCAGTCCAGGTCTTCGACGCGGGCATTGGGAATTCGCGACAGGAGCGCAACGGCCGGCTCAGTTCCCACGAGCGCTTTCTGGTGGCAGTGGCCATGATACAGAATGCGAGAGGAGTGCAAGCCTGCCGCCCCTGAAGCCTGCGTGTTCAGCGGCAGGATGCGGGCGCTTTCTGCCGATGGGGCGCCTGCGCGATCCTGCACCGGAAGCACCATGGTTCCCTTTTCGATTTCGTCATTCAGAAATTCTTCGATCGTCAGACACGCCGCCCCGACCTTTTCGGCCTTGCGCTTCAGGTCGCCGCGCAGCAGGTCCGGATAATCGTCGCGGAATGTCAAAATGCAGCTGGGCTCGGCGCCGACAATTCGAAACCCGCGCTCGACCAGCGGATTCAGCCGCTCGATGTTGTATGCGGCGTTTGCTTTCGCCTCGTCCAGCAGACCTTTCGAGATCATGGGCCGGCCGCAGCATTTCTTTTCCGGCAAAAAAACGCGCCAGCCCAGTTTTTCAAATAACCGCACCACCGCAATGCCGATCTGCGGCTCGTTATACGTGAGAAACGTATCATGGAAGAGAATGACGGACTTGCGCGGGTCTGCATCGTCGGGAATCTCGCCGATCGTGCCACCGCGCGCCGTGAACCAGCGAATGAAGTTGTTTCGCACAAACGGCGGGAGGCGCCGCCGCCGGTCTATGCCGTACAGTTTTTCCAGAGCCACTCGCGCCGGCCAACTGCGAACCAGCCACGTCGAAAGCGGCGCCAGACCACTGCCCAGGGCCATCAGCCGCTCGATGTGTCCGAACATCTTGGCCCGCAGCGGCACGCCGCGACGCCGATAGTACTGATGCAGAAATTCGTATTTGAGTTTTGCCACGTCCACCTGGCTGGGGCATTCGGACTTGCACGATTTGCAGGCCAGACACAGATCGAGCGCGTCATAGACTTCCTGTGAGACAAGACCGTCGCGGCCCAGCTTGCCGGTCATGGCCAGACGCAGTGCATTGGCGCGTCCGCGCGTGCTGTGCTGCTCGTCGCGGGTCACCATGAAAGACGGGCACATGGTCTCTTCTGTGCGTTTGCGGCAGACACCGACACCCGAGCACATTTCGGCGGCGCGCACAATCCCTCCGTCGCTCGAAAAATCCAGCGTCGTCTCGATCTCCGGCGTGACGTAACCCGCTCCAAACCGCAAATTGGCCGTCAACGGATCGGGCGCCACAATAACCCCCGGGTTGAAGATGCCCTGCGGATCGAACGCGCGTTTGATCTCGGCAAACGCCGCGCACAAGGCCGGCCCGAACACTTTTTCCATGAACGGACTTCGAACGCGCCCGTCGCCGTGCTCCGCCGACAGCGCCCCGCCGAACTCGACCACAAGATCGGCGACCTCCTCGGCAATGGCCGTGAATTGCCGGACGCCTTCTTCCGTTTTTAGGTTAATGATCGGGCGGATGTGCAGGCAGCCGACCGACGCATGGCCATAAAATGCCGCTGCAGTGTTGTGGCGCTCGAGGATTTTCAAAAACCGCTCGATAAACTCCGGCAAGCGCTCGGGAGCCACGGCGGGGTCTTCGACAAACGCCACGGGCTTGGCGTCGCCGCGCCGCGCCATGAGGAGCCCCAGGCCGGCCTTGCGCAACTTCCAGATGCGCTTTTGCGCCGCGCTGTCGAGCGCGCGGTGATAATGGTAGCCGAAGCGGCGGCGGCGCAGATCATCTTCGAGGCGGGCGATCTTTTCGACCGCCTCGTCGCGGCTTTCGCCGAAAAACTCGATGGCCAGCAAAGCATCCGGATCGCCGACGATAAAGTCGCGCAGCCGCGTGTATTCGATGTTGCCCGCCGTCATGTCGAGCACGTTACGATCAATAAACTCGATGGCCGCCGGATGGTGTTCGAGGGCCGCCAGCGTGGCTTCGAGTGCCGAGCGCTGGTCGTGGAAATGAACAACCAGCAAGGCGCGGGCTTTCGGCAGCGGTGTCAGGCGGATTCTGGCCGCAACCACTACGCCCAGCGTCCCTTCTGAGCCGATCAGCATGCGTGCAAGATTGAATGGCCGGCCGGGGACGAATTCATCGAGGTTATAGCCGCCGACACGCCGCATGATCTTCGGGTACCGCCGCTCGATCTCAGCGGTGCAGTCGCTTGCCAGCCGGCGCACCGTCCGGCAAACACGTCCTTCGAGGCTGTCCTCTTGGCACTTGGCATCGAGCGCCGCGCCGTCCAGCTCTCCCATGCGAACGATCCGCCCGTCGCTCATTGCAACGTCGAGTTCGAGGATATGGTCCGAGGTTTTTCCATAGACGAGCGACCGCGCGCCCGCGGAGTTGTTCCCGATCATCCCCCCCAGCGTTGCCCGGTTGGACGTGGCTACATCGGGCGCAAAGTGCAGGCCAAACCGCGCCAGCGACTGGTTCAGTTCATCGAGGACGATCCCCGGCTCGACCCATGCCCAGCGTTCGCTGACATCTACGTCGAAGATCCGATTCATATATTTTGAGAAGTCGAGGATAATGCCCGGCCCGATGGCCTGTCCGCCGATGGCGGTGCCGGCCCCGCGCGGCGTAATGGGAATGGCGTAGTGTGCACAGTGGCGGATGACTTCAACGACATCGGCGGCCCGGCGCGGAACGACCACGCCGGCGGGCATGATTTGATAGACGCTGGCGTCAGTGGCGTACAGCGCCCGTGTGAGGGGATCGAACCGCACCTCGCCTTGAATGCGGTTCTGTAAGTCGTTTCGGAGCGATTCGGCGGCTGCAGAGATCAATCCGGGCGGAGGATTTGGATTCATCGGGCAAATGTCGGGCGGTTGAGGGAGGACTGGGGATGGCCCTGCGTCAGACAGAAATGATTTTCACGGTCACGAAATGGTCGCCGCGGCTTTTGTTTTCCAACACCGGGCCTTTGCCTTCGAGGCGGAAGATCGTTCCCGATCGCGTTCCCGGCGGGATCTGC
>JADFCW010000157.1 GCA_017161705.1 Candidatus Sumerlaeota bacterium
GCTGCCCACTCGCAGGTCGCTTCGATTCTCTCGGCAGCGCCCGGACAGCGGGCAATGGGAGATCGCCGAGGAGATTCCCGCGGCGCTCCGGCCCCGGCCCCGTTTCGAGGCCGATTCGAGCCAGGGGTATCTGATCGGCTACGAGCGCCGCACACTGCCCGTGACCAACCGGCCGTTTGGGATTGCGCAGCCGGGGCCGCTGGCCTGGCGCGAGTTCGATCTCCGTCTGTTCTGGACCATGACAGCCGGGTGGCTTCTGGACTGGAACAACGACGGGCGGTTGGACTGGTATATGCGGGCGACCGGGCCGGCGGGCGAAAGCCGCATCTGTCTGCAGGGGCCCGACGGAAAGTTCGAGCGGCAGAAGCCGATTCAGCCGAAATGGCCGGCGCCGGCTCGAGTGGAAAAGTCCGACAAAACGCGTGCGCCCGACAAATCCCGCTCGGATTCCGACCTCACATGGATGGCGGACTTCGCCGAAGTTCGCCTTGACCATCTGGCCGATGTGGACGGCGACGGGCGGCTCGATGTGGTGCGCATTTCCAGCCTCGACAACTGGGCCCTGCCGAAGACCACGGTGGCTGTCTATTTGCAGAAACCCGACGCGACATTTCCATCGGAGCCGGATTGCTCGCTGCGCCTGGGAACCGTCCTGCCCATAGATACGCCGCCGTTGGCCGATCTGGACGGCGACGGCGATCTGGACTTGCTGCTCCTGCGGCTGGATCTCGAAATTGCCTCGCTGAGTTCCCAGACAAAGGCGTTTGTGCGGCGCGGGTTGGAGACGTATCTGGGCGCCTATCCATGGAACAAGGGCGAAGGATTTGCCAAGCGGCCGGCGTGGGAAAAGAAGGTGGTTATTACCAGCGAGATGTTCCAGTTTTCGCGCGACCCAGAACCTCTCATGCAATTCGACCGCGACCTGACAGGCGACGGCCGGCCGGACCTTGTCTTGCGCACGGGTCGCAACACCGTCGGCGTTTTCCCTATGCTGGATCCCCGGAAGGGATTTGCCGAAGAGCCTCTGGCCTCGTTCGCCTTTCCCTTCACTGTCGAACGGATCGAATGCGACGACTACGACGGCGACGGCCGCGTGGATATTCGCGCGGACGGTTGGGATCCGGAGAATCAGGAGCGCATTCCGCGCGCGGTGTGTTTCAACGTCGCGGCGGCTGGACAATAATAGTCGTGCGGCCGCGTTCCAACACCCCTTTTTCCTGCTGCAAACGCCGCGCGTCGCTCTCGCGAAGTACAATGCCGTTTGGGCTAGCGGAATAGGCGCGGATGCGAAGCGGATTGGGACCGGCTTGCTGGCGGGCCGCCGCTGCGCTTTCGGCCCAGGTCATGCGCGAGCTTTCCGGCCGGATAATCGGCTGTCCTTTTTCCGAATAGACCCCGCTGCGATAGCTGGGCACGACAGGCAGGTGTTCGGCGTCTATGATGACGCCTGTATAGGGTTGGCGCGCGCTTTCGGATTCCGGCGACAGCCCCGGTCGAAGCGGCGGAGGCGTGGCTCCGGGGGGCAGACCCGACGGTGTTCTGGACATCAACGGAAGGGTGGGTAGTATCGTCCGCGGTGTCGCCGCGGGTGTCCAGGATTTGACTTTGGGGTCTCGATCGAAGTTTTCGACCATCCGCGGCAGCACTTCTGCCAGGGCCTGGCGCGTTGCACCCTGAAGGGTCGCTCCCAGAAAGGGGCTGGCTTTGACTTGCATGGACCAGAGTGTTTCGCCCGTGGCCAGGCCGATGGCGCGGGCGGAAAAGGCGGCTTTGCCTGTAACGGCGGCTCCGTTGTTTTCCGAATCCGGCTCATAGGAGACCGTGGCCAGCCAGAGCAGGTCTGCTCGGGTAAGGTTGTAAAGGGCGGCCCGTTTGTCCGCATTCCAGACAGACGCGACATCGCGAGGGAGAAGTTCAGCCAGGTTTGACATTTTCGCTGGTGAAACCGTTTTGTAGCCGCGACGGCTGAGTTCCGTGATAACAATCGAATCGGCAAAGCTGGGGCGGTCTTGTGTAACTGACATGTTTTCAGCGATATAGACAAAGATCACGGGGCGGACAGACTGAAGCGCCGCTGCCGCCGACGGGGCCGCAAGAAATGCGAGTGTGGCGATACCGACCGATGTCAGATGAAAATTTAGCCTTTTCATTGTCTTTTCCCTGCCCCTGCAGGGTGCTCCGATTTCTACTGCGAGCAAGACTAATACCAGACATGTACCAGACATGAAGGCAAGCAAAGGTTTGAATAGAGGGCCGACTTTCCCCGGCATTTTTCCCATGACAAATCGGCGAATGGAATCGGGCTGTCCAAGCGTCGAGATGGCACCCGGCCGTACATGTTTGAACCCGTGCTGCCCAAATGTTTTTCGCTTTACAGGGGTTTTCCGGCGGACAATGATTTGATGCACCTTTAGCCGTTGCGGCCCGGCAGGAGGCAGCGCGGCATTCGGATATGCGAAAAAGGGGGATAGGGCATTGGGGCGCAAAATCTTTATGAACGGGAAATTTGTGGATGAGCAGCAGGCAAAGGTTTCGGTTTTCGACCACTGCCTGCTTTACGGCGACGGCGTGTTCGAGGGCATCCGCTTGTATCAGGGTTGCGTGTTCCGCCTGAACGACCACATCGAGCGGCTATATTCATCGGCCAAATACATCATGCTGAAGATACCGATGACTCCCAAGGCCATGATCGAGGCGGTGTGCGAAACGGTGCGGCGCAACGGCCTGCGCGACGGCTATATCCGGCTGGTTGTGACGCGCGGCGTCGGGCCGCTCGGGCTGGCCCCATGGCAGTGCAAAAATCCGACAGTGTTCATCATCGCCGACAAGATTACGCTCTATCCGGCCGAGTTTTACGAAAAAGGTCTGAGCATTGTGACGGTGCCGACGCGGCGCAATCATGTCGAGTCGGTCAATCCGCGCGTCAAGTCGTGCAACTATCTGAACAATATTCTCGCCAAGATCGAGGCCTCGATCGCCGGCGCCCTCGAAGCACTGATGCTCGACCACAACGGCTTTGTCAACGAGTGCACGGGCGACAACGTGTTCCTGGTCAAGAAGGGCGTGCTGATCACGCCGCCGATTTATCTCGGCGCGCTGCGCGGCATCACGCGCGAGGTGGTCATGGAAATTGCGCGCGAAGAGAGGATCGAGGTGCGCGAGCAGCCGTTCACGCGCTTCGATGTGTTCGATGCCGACGAGTTGTTTCTCACGGGGACGGCGGCCGAGGTCATTCCCGTTGTGAACGTAGACAAACGGCCGATCGGAACGGGAAAACCCGGGGCGATTACCAAACGGCTGATCCGGCAATTCCGGGCGCGGACAGCCACCGACGGCGTGATGGTCTATCAGTAAGCGCTGTTGGACGCGTTGCCGGTTAGCCCCCCTGGAACACCTTCATTCACCGCCGTTGGCGGTGCGGCGCGGCGGTGTATCGGCGTCTATGGCGCGGGCGCCCATTTCGAACCAGTCTTTCATCTGCGGATTGGTGTTGCCGGTGATGCGCGCGAAATGGGGATTGGTGCGCGAAACCGTTTGCTCGGCGTAGAGGGTCTGTTCACCCTCTGTGGCTCGCGCCAGCACGCGCGCACAGTAAAAGCCATAGCCCGCGGGCGTGCGCTTCCGGTCGCGCCGGTAATCTTCCCAGATCGCGGTTTCGCCCGTGGCGTTGACCGTGGCGGCGAAGGTGTTGAAAGTGGCGAGGTTGACATAGAGTTGGCGGCGGAGCAGAGCGGCCTGCGTGGTAATGTCAGTGTCATAAGAAAGATGGACATGGATTTGGGCGCCGCGCACGGCGGCCAGCTCGGCAATTTCGCTCCAGAGCGCCTCGCGCTGACCGAGCGTCACGACAGCAGGGACACCTTTTATACGGAACCACATCGTGCGGGTTTGGGTTCCGGGAACAAACAGATCGGGGCGGTCCACAACCATTTGCGCATGGCGTGCGAGCACCTTGCCTTCGGGATCGAGGACCAGGGCGCAGTTTCGCCGGCCGTTCTTTTCCCTCCACGGCATGCCAAAGACAACGTAGATGCGTTCGGCGCGCGCCGCCTCCTGGAGTTCGAGCAGCGCGGCTTCGAGTTCTTTCGCTCCTGCGGCGGAAATGGCGGCAGCCGACGGACCGGTGACAGCCAGTTCGGGGAAAATGACTACGTCGGCGCCGTTGGTCTTGGCTTCGCCGATTTTCTTTTTCATCTTGGCGACATTGGCGGCGATGTTGTCGGTCGAGGTCATTTGCACGGCGGCCATTTTGACTTTCGCCGCCGGCGACTGGAGAGGTTGAAACTCCGGCACATCCACGGTTCCGCCGTTCATAATGGTCAGACCGGTTTCCCAGAAGACGCGAAAGAAGGGATGATTGCGCCGCCGCAGTGCCTCCTCGCCTGTTGCCCTGGTCAAATCGAGCACGGCGGTCAGAAGCCGGTCGGATTCGGTTTGCGCGGCGGCAAGAAATGAGCCGTCCGGAGCCAGAATGGCCGAGTGGCCGTGGCGGCCCTCTTCGGGAATCGAAGGGCTGAACGCCGTGTTGGCGAAAATGACATAGACGTTGTTGCGAAGCGCACGGGGGACATACCAATACCAGCCAAGTTCGGGAACCCATTCGTCGGCGAAGTTGCACGACAGTTCGAACAGGATTTTCGCGCCGGCGACGGCCGGCAGGTCCTCGACACCCCGGATCCAGCGGTCGGCGCAGATGATCCCCGCGCACGGAACGCCGTCTATCTGGAACAATCCCGGGACGTTGTTGGACCTTTGGTCAGACCACAGCTTGTGATACCGGTGGATGATCTCGCCCGCCGGGTTGATGACCAGCAGCCAGTTGAACGGACTGTCTTTTTCCGTCCGTTTGTAGATGGCACAGAAGACGACATAGATCGAGCGGACTTTGGCGGCGTCTTGGATGGCGGCAATCGCGGCGTCAATCGCGGCTTTCGGGGTGGGTTCCGGCCACGACAGGGCACTTTCGGGAAAGACAACCACGCGGCAGCCTTCTGCGGCCGCCTCGCCAATGAACCGGACGATCTTGTCGCGGTTGCCCTCGAGCGTCGGCTCCAGCGCCATCTGAACGACGCCAACAGGCAGGGCGGTCGGGGCCGTCGCGTCTTGCGAAGGCGCAGCCTCCGCAGCTTTCGATGGGGCGGCAAGGGCGGCCGCTGCGCTAAGCGAAAGGAACAGAGCGCATTGAATCACACGCGGAGATGCTGACATGGATGGTCTCCTTCCCTGAACCGTATGTTACAGAACGTGTAAGCGGGCATGCACGGGCTGTCAAGCTGAACACTGCGGAGCGAACCTGTTGGGTACTTCATGGCCTCAGTGGATTGCCTGTGGAGCCTCCGCTGAACGGAGAGACTGAACCGAGGAAAACTTTCCATAGCGTCCGAAACAAAATGGGTTGACAAGGACCGCGATAGGGTCAGGTAGAACCCGATGCTCTATCATTGTATCCATGCTCTCTATCGGAGCGATCCACCGGCCAACAGCAGACGGGATTTGACATTGAGGGGTGCTTTTGGCATCGGCGTTTTGATGTTTGAGTCAACAGCCATTCCGATCGAGTCTTTGGTTTCGCATGGGTTTTCGCCGCGTGCGATTCAAACGTGGCGCAGCCAAGGGGTGCTCGAACTGCTGCCGCTGCAGGCGCGGGCGGTGCGCGAGTTTTCGCTGCTGCGCGGCGGCAATCTCGTCGTTTTCGCTCCCACGTCATCGGGCAAGACGTTCGTCGCCGAGCTGGCCGCTGTCCGCCACCTCGAGCAGGGCCGCAAGGTGGTCTATCTGGTGCCGACCAAGGCCTTGGCCGAGGAGAAGTTTCGCCAGTGGTTGGCCACCTATCGCGACCTCGGCATCCGGATTGCCATTGCCACGCGGGAGCGGCCGGAAACCGATCGGCTGGTCGCGGAAGGCCGCTATGATCTACTCATTGCCGTCTATGAAAAGATGAAGTCATATCTGGTCGTGCAGCCGGAGATTCTCGGCCAAATCCGGCTGGTCGTGGTGGACGAGCTGCAAATGCTGGCCGACCCGCAGCGCGGGGGGACGCTGGAGCTGGTGCTGCTGAAGATGCTCGGATCGCCCGCGCCGCCGCAGATTCTGGCGCTGTCGGCCGTGCTCGGCGACGCTGCGCGGCTGAGCCAGTGGCTGCGGGGCGATCTCCTGATGGAAAAACAGCGGCCGGTCGAACTGCGCGAAGGCGTGCTCAATTGCAGCGACGGCCAGTTTTATTATACGTGCTTCAACAGCGGCGAGCAGGGCCGCGAGCCTCTCCTACCCGAATGCACACCGGCCGGCGGCGGCGATCTGCTTTCGGCCGTCACGCCCGAAATGGTTGAAGACGACGGAGGCCGCGAGGTATTTCTGCGCTTGGCTTATCGGCTGGCCCATGATCTCGGCGAGCAGGTTCTGGTGTTTGTCCCCACACGGGCAATGAGCCGCCAGTGGGCCTACGAGATTGCGCATCGCGTGGATTTCGAGCCGGTGGCCGAGGCGTTGGCCGAGCTGGAGACGTTCGAGCCGTCGCATGCCCGCGACCTGATGAAGGAGTGCCTCCAGCACGGCGTCGCATTTCACAATGCGGAGTTGAACTGGGAACTGCGGCGGATGGTCGAGCAATACTACAACAGCGGGGACATCCGGATTTTGTTTTCGACCTCGACGCTGGGCCAGGGGGTCAACCTGAGCGGGCGCAATGTGCTGCACGTCGGCCAGATGGTGGCCAGCGATACGTGGACGGGTCAGACGGCGTTTGTGCCGCTGGCGCGCGAACGATTCCGCAATCAGGGAGGACGGGCTGCGCGGTTCGGCCGCGAGAGCCGGTTCGGCCGCTCGATCCTTCTGGCGCGCGACGCTGCCGAGGCGGAGCGGCTGTCGCGATTGTATCTGGCCGGCGGCGAGGAGACTCTGCCGCCGGCGCTGGCCGGCCGAAACCTCGAAGCCGTGGTTTGCGATCTGGTGGCTTCGCGGGCAGCTCAAACCCGCGCCGATGTGGCCCGGCTTCTCGAAGCCAGCTATACCGCGACGATTCTGTGGGCGGCCGATCCGCCGCGTTTCCGCCGCGAACTCGAATCGCGCATCGAGGCAGCCCTTGGCAAACAGCTGCTCGTAGCGCGCGAAGAAGGACGGCTCGATGCCACGGGGCTCGGTTATGTGGTCGCTGTGCAGGGCATCCAGCCGGCGACGGCTTTGCGCATGGCGCGCTGGGTCCGCCAAGTGGGCCGTCGGCGGGCGACGGATGCCGAGATCCTGCTGGTGGCGGCATTGACACCCGACGCCGAGGAATTCCCCGTTCCGCTTTCGACGCGCGAGCGCACGGCATCGGTCTACGGCGCGGCGGTAGCCGAGATTGTCGGCTCGGCTGCTCTGTCTGACGACGTGCTGCGCGAGGCCATCGAGCCGCCTGGCGGCTGGACCGAGTCGCTGATCGCCTCGCTCAAGAAATGCCTGATCCTCCATCGCTGGATCGGACCGACCGAAACGGAGGTGATCGAGGAGCAGGCGGGGATGTTTGCAGGGACCCTTTCGCAGTTGGCGCAGCACTTCCAGTGGCTGGTGCAGGCGCTGGGGTCGGTAGCCGAGGCGTTGGGCGGGCGCGCGGGGCTTGTAGCGCACACGCACCGCCTTGCGCAGCGGTTATACTACGGGGTCGAACCGGCGTGCCTGAAATTGGCCTCGCTCAAAGTCGAGGCGATGACGCGCGGATATTTGCGAACATTGGTGCGGGAGGGATTCGACACGGTTGAGGCGGTGGCCGAGGCCGGTGTCGAGGTGCTCGAACGTTGGATTCCGCATCGCGTCGCGCAGGAATTGGTTGGACGCGCACTGCAGACCATCGAGCAAGCGAAAGCGCAACACGCAAGCCGGCGGGCCGCAGAGATCACGCGCCGCCCGCGCAGAGGGAAAAGTAAAAAGGACCCGTCGGACAAGTCGGACAGGCAACGAGCACAATCCGCTCCGGTTTTGCTGTTCGATCGCGACCAACCCGACCGCGTCATGGTATTCGGCAAGGCCGTCACGCTGACACCCATTCCCTACGAGTTGTTTCGCCTGCTGGCGGCCAACGCGGGTCGCGTCCTTCGCTATGCAGAGATAGACGAGGCGCTGTGGCCGGACTCGAAGGTCGAGCCGCAACAGATTTCGGCGCACAAGCAAGCGATCGTTCGCGCACTGGCAGAGGTCGTCGGTGCGGGATCGGCCAACGCGATGGTCGAGACCGTGGCGCGGCGCGGTCTGCGGTTGAATTTGCCGCCTGAGCAAATTCACTGGCAGCATTAAGAGAGCGCTTAGGGGCGGAGGGGTTCTACCCTGACCGTTGGGGGGTTGATTCCATGGGCGGCAAATTGGAAATGGGAAACGAACATCGGAGAATTGGAAACCGGACGCCGTCGAGGCGTCCGTCCCGAAGGCGAGAGGACATGTAGTAAAGTGGGCTGCTATTATGATCCGGCAAATAGCGAAACCATTCAGGAAGGGAAAAAACGATGAAAAAAAACACCGAACTTCCTCTGGTCGTGTTTTTTGAAATCAAAGACTGGGAGGCCGCGTATTTGCGCGAGCGGCTGGGCGAACGGTTTCGGCTGGAGTTCTATCCGGACAAGTTGGACCGAAGCCGCTGCAAGGCGTGCGCCGAGGCATGGGGGCTTTCCACGTTCATTTACTCAACAGTGGACAAGCGGGCGTTTGACGCCGCGCCGCAGCTGAAGATCGTCGCCACGCGCTCGACCGGCTTTGACCACATTGATTTGGAGGCCGCCGCCGCCCGATCGGTTGCCGTCTGCAATGTGCCCTCTTATGGCGAAAACACGGTGGCCGAACACACCTTCGGTCTGATTCTTGCCGTCACGCGCAACATCCACAAGGCGCACTACAAGGTCACCCAGCGCGACTTCTCGCTCGAGGGCCTCGAAGGCATGGACATTGCCGGCAAGACCCTCGGCGTCATCGGTACCGGCCGCATCGGCCTGCATGTCATCAAAATCGCGCGCGGCTTTAGCATGAGGGTTCTCGCCTACGACATCCGCCAGGAACCGCTCCTGGCCGAGGTGCTCAACTTCACCTATGTTCCCCTCGACACGCTTCTGCAGGAGTCCGACATTGTTACCCTTCATGCCCCGTACAACAGACACACGCACCATATGATCAATGCGGAAACGATCGCGAAGATGAAGCGCGGGGCGATTCTCATCAACACGGCCCGCGGCGGATTGGTGGACACAGTGGCGCTGGTGGCGGCGCTCGACCGCGACCATCTGGCCGGTGCGGGACTTGATGTGCTCGAAGGCGAGCAATTGCTGCGCGAGGAGCAACAGATTCTCGCCCAGCACGACGTGCCCCACGAAACGCTGCGCGCTCTTTTGGACAGCTCGATTCTGATCCGCCGGCCCGACGTGGTCGTTACTCCCCACATTGGCTTTTTCAGCCGCGAAGCCCAGCTCCGCATTCTCGACACGACCGTCGAGAATCTCATGAAGTTCGCCGAGGGCACACCGATTCATTTATGCCCGAAAAGCGTGTAGACGGGTTTCCGGCCAGGTCGGACGGCGAAGAAATTCGATCGGCATGGCGTTCATGTTGTATGCCGCTCGATGAGTCTGTCCAAATAGATTCCGGCCAATCCCATGCCCGCGCGCCGCAAAATTCGGTTGAAGACGAACACGCATTCGTTCATATATTTCCAATTGTCGGCGGAAAACATCCAAGAGATATCTATCGGACGGTGTTTGACAAATCCATGATTCGAAAAAAAAGGAGCAGCGATCATGGCTAAACGTATCGGTGTTCTCCTGAGCGGCTGCGGCGTCAAGGACGGCAGCGAAATTCACGAGGCTGTGCTCACACTGCTGGCCATTGACAATGCCGGCGCCAAGGCCGTGTGCATGGCCCCCAACGGCGACCAGATGCATGTCGTCAACCACCTGACGGGGCAACCGGTCGCCGGGGCGCGGCGCAACATGCTCGAAGAGGCGGCGCGAATCGCCCGCGGCGACATCCGCGACCTGGCTGCGGTCAGGGCCGCCGACCTGGACGCCTTGGTCATTCCCGGCGGTTTCGGCGCGGCGAAAAATCTTTGCACCTATGCCGTGGACGGGGTAAACTGCAAGGTGCATCCGGAAGTCGCCCGGCTGGTGCACGAAATGCGCGCGGCGAAAAAACCGATCGGCGCCATCTGCATCGCGCCCGTGCTGCTGGCCAAAATCCTTGGCGCCGAGGTCAAACCATCACTGACCATCGGCAACGATCCGGGCACGGCTGCCGATCTGGCGAAACTCGGCGGCGAGCACGTCAACTGTCCGGTGAAGGATTGCGTGATAGACAAAGCCAACAAGATTGTTACGACGCCCGCTTACATGCTGGCGCGCTCGATCGGCGAGGCCGCCGCGGGCATTGAAAAAGCGATCCGCGCACTGATGGATCTGGCGTGACGGATCGCGACTCGACGGAAGGCGCCGCGCACGGAGGCAAATCTCGGAAAGGACACTGCCATGCTGGTCGAAATGGAATTGCGTGAAATCCAGATTGTGGACGATCCCGGCCGACATCAAGTCGTGGTGCTGGGCGAAAAAGGTGGCCGGCGCGCCTTCCCTATTTACATCGGCCTGTTCGAGGCATCTGCCATGGACCTTGCGGTGCATCAGCAGAAGGCTCCGCGGCCGATGACCCACGACCTGATCTACAACGTTCTCGACAGCCTGAATGCACAACTGGTCGAGGTCCGGGTGGATGAGCTGCGCAACGAGACCTTTTTCGGCAAACTGGTCGTGCAGAAAGAGGACGGCGAGTATGTGCTGGTGGATTCGCGGCCGAGCGACGCGCTGATTCTGGCAGCCAAACGCAACGTGCCGATCTTTGTCGAGGACACCGTTCTCGAAGAGGTCTGCCGCGAAGACCTTTCCGGCGATTCGGAGGAGTAAGGCCATGCTGTCCCGCAAGTTCGCCGCTGGACTGATCGCGCTGAACCTCGTTCTTTTGGTCGCGGTGGCATCCCAGCATCTTCGCCTGATGCACATGCAATCCACCGAAGTCTCCGACCGCTCCGCTGCATGGCCGTCGAGTCCGTTTCTCCGGGCTGCCAATGCGCGGGCGGCCGACATCTTGGCGACCAATCCGGCGGACAATCCGATCGTTCGGGCAGCCACCAGGGCCAGCGAGGCCGTGGTGGCGGTCGGCGGCACGATCAACCGCGTGACGTATTACGTGGACCCGTTTTTCGAAAACTTCTTCTGGCCGCATTTCGGACGGGCCACCCGCGAGCAACGCATCCAGGTGCCCTTTCTCGGGTCGGGTGTGTTGATTGACAATCGAGGACATCTGGTGACCAACGTTCACGTCATCCAGGAGGTGGAAACGCCGTTTGTGACACTGAGCGACGGACGGCGCGTCGCGGCGCGGGTGTTGGACAAGGACAATCGGGTGGACGTGGCTCTACTCAAAGCCGATCTGGATCCGTCTCCGTTTGTCGAAATGGGCGATTCAGATGCTCTGTACCCCGGCGAATGGGTCCTGGCCATCGGCAATCCGTATGGCGATGCGATTCCCGATCCGCGGCCGACGGTCACGTTGGGCGTGGTCAGCGCGCTGCATCGGAACTACAAAGCGACCGACGTCGAGCACGAGCGAATTTATCTGGACATGATCCAGACCGACGCGGCGATCAATCCGGGCAACAGCGGCGGGCCGTTGGTGAATATTCAAGGCCAAATCGTCGGACTCAACACCTTCATCGTCAGCCGGACGGGCGGCTCGGTCGGCATCGGCTTTGCCATACCGATCAAGCGGGTCAAGGCGGTGGTGAACGAAATCCTGAAATACGGGCGCGTGCGGAATTACGCGATGGATTTCGAGGTCGTGGACATCACACCGCAGGTGGCGCGGCAGTTGCAAATACCCCCGGGGCAGCGCGGGGCCGTGGTGGTGGAAATTAAAGGGTCGCGAGGACCGGCTGCGCGCGCCGGACTCGACGTCGGCGACATTATCATTCAGGCCGATCAGCTGCGCGTGACCACAGCCAACGATCTCTACAACTATTTTCTCTCGCTTCACGTCGGCGCCGTGATCGAGTTCACCGTCATCCGCGACGGCAAGCCACGAACGCTCCGTTACACCATCGAGGAGTATCGCGGAAAATAGCCGCCTCCCGCCCCTCCCGCAGGTTGCGGGATCAGCCCTCTGCGGCAGACTTTTTCCCATGGACAGCGACGCCGGCCAATCCTACTGGGATCGTCATGCAACCGCCTCGAATCTTCCGGGCGAGGAGACCCTGACCGCCGAAGGGTGGAAAGAAGCGATCGCCTTCTACATGACGCCCGAGCAGTCGGCCGCTTATGATGCGATGGGGCCCTTGCCAACTTTGCGGGTCATCGAGATCGGCTGCGGTGTCGGCGTCAATGCCATCAATCTGGCCGGGCGCGGCGCAACGGTGGCTGCTGTGGACGTCTCGCATCGGCGACTACGGACGCTGCGGCGTTTAGCCGTCGAAACAGGCGTGGGCGAGCGGGTATGGGCGGTATGCGCGCGGGCCGAGCAGCTGCCCTTTCGGCGCGAAGTGTTTGATCGCGCTTACTCCAAATCTTCGCTGATTCACACGGACCTGCCGACGGCAGCGATGGAATGCCGGCGTGTGCTCAAGCCCGGGGGGCGCGGCGTTTTCTGCGAGCCGACGGCGTGGAATCCTCCCGCCCGTGTCTACCGCCGCTGGCTGGGACCGAAGGAGTGGAGAGAGATCACGCGCTATTTTACTCGCGCTGAGGAGAAGACTCTGGCGGCGGCGTTCGGGAATCTCGCAGTTTCCAGTTTCTATTTGTTCGCCTTTGCGGCGTTTTTTTGGCAATTCGGGCGCCGGAACCTAAAACGCTTCCGCCGCTGGCTGGCGTGGCTCCACGGTCTGGATCGAGTACTTTTCGCGGTCTGTCCGTTGTTGCGACGCTGGGCATGGTTTCGGGTCTATGTGGTGGACAAGAAAGCGTGAACGTCTCTTGCGCCGCCGATCCCTTCCGGCAGACGCGGACCATTTTCCCTTGAACCCCTTTTCTGCCCGCACTAGCTTTCGTCTATCGCCGGAGCCGCGACAGGCCCTCGGCGACACCGATTTCCGGCCAACGGAGGAGCACTGTGCCGCCTGACGCAGGGGAGTGGGTTCCTGTGCTGAGTTGGCTGGCTGCCGCCGGCTACGCTCTCGCCGTGTTCTTCTATTTGAGGCACTTTTTCCGGCGGGACAGGCGGACCTATCGCTTGCCGATGGCGCTTCTGAGCGCGGCGGTGGCAGTCCACACGGTCTGGCTGGTTGCCGAGCGGGTTAGTCTGGGCTATCTGCCGTTTGCGCGCGCTCCGGAGGCGCTATCGCTGGTGGCATGGGGAATCGCCGTGGCGTATTGGTTTATCGAGCGGCGGACGGGCCACGAGGCGTTTGGGGCGTTTATGATTCCGGTGGTGTTCCTGTTTCAGGCGGTGGCAGCAGGATTCATGCTGGCGTTGCCGCGGCCGCCGGGTCCGCTGCCGGCGATCCTGCAAAGCGTGTGGTTCGAGATCCACGTCGGGGCCGCGCTGTTTTCCTATTGCGTGTTTGCCGTCGCCTTTGCGGCGGGCCTGATGCACATTCTGCTTTTCCATGAACTGCGTTTGAAGCATTTCGGGTTTTTCTTTGAGCGGATGCCGCCGCTCGACGCGCTCGAACGAATCAATTTTCAAGCGGTAGCACTGGGTTTTTTATTTCTAACCATCGGTCTGGCCTCAGGAGTTGTCTGGAGTTTGAGCACGCGCGCCGGCTCTCTCTTGTTGGATGCCAAAGAGATCTCCGCCATCGTGGTCTGGCTGCTCTATGCGGCCAACGTGCACACGCGGTCGCGGCTGGGATGGCGCGGGCGGCGCACGGCCCTGTTTTCGGTGATCAACTTCCTTCTTCTCTTTGTGGTTTTCTTTATCACCAGCTTTGTTCTCAAGGCCCATCAATTCTAAGGGCCGGAGGCGGGTTGGCGTGGAATTGCTTTTCATTGGCCTGAATCACCGCACGGCGCCTATCGAATTGCGCGACCGGCTGGCCATTGTGCCGACCCGGCTCCACACGGCCCTCGCCGATGCGGCCGGACGGCCCGGCCTGCTCGAAGTCGTTCTGCTCTCGACCTGCAACCGGTCGGAAGTCTGGACCGTGGCCGAGGATGCGCGGACCGGCACCGAGACGATTTTGGCATTCTGGCAGGAGCATCACGGCGTGGCCGCCGGCGAGATTCAACCGCATTTATACATCCACACCGAGCGTGCGGCCGTGCGCCATATTTTTCGCGTGGTGGCTGGATTGGACTCGATGGTTTTGGGCGAGCCGCAGGTAGCCGGCCAGGTCAAAGAGGCGTTCGAGGCGGCGCGCGCCGTCGGAACAACAGGCTTTTTGCTCGAGCG
>JADFCW010000014.1 GCA_017161705.1 Candidatus Sumerlaeota bacterium
TATTCTTACATAGCGAACCTTGTCAACTTCGTTTTTTCTCCATCGCTTATGGCTAGTAGTGTTTCAAGCCGTACTCGATGGATATTGTGATCCAACCGTCTGGAGTTCATACTTCAGTTTGATGAATGTCCATTCTACTGAAATAGGCGAATGTTTTTGTGGTTGTTGTGCCGGTCATGAGATAAAAGCTTCATGGATGCGGGTATGATACCACAAACTAAAGTTTGGACTACGAACGGCACGCTGAAGCGTGAACTACGAACTTTCGCATGGAGTTCAACCTTTAGGTTGCTGTATGTAGTTCAACCTTTAGGTTGCTGTTATTGCAGAAACAAAGCACGCTGAAGCGTGAACTACGAACGGCAAACTGAAGTTTGGACTACGAACGGCACGCTGAAGCGTGAACTACGAACGGCAAGCGGAAGTTTGGACTACAGGCGGTTCCCGTCTGATATCTATTGAAAAGTACTAGACGGGATCGTCCAGACTTTACGCTTGCGCCTCGTTCACTTCCTGCCCTACAATCTCTGTTTAGAAGCGAGATGGAGACCGGAAGAGGAGTTTCGTGAACCGTAGACTGTATTTGTCAATCTGTGTCCGAGGCGTAATCGTTTTTGCGACGGCGATTGTCTGTCTTTCGGCCTTGCTGGCGATGGGGGCGCCCGATGTTGCGCCCGCGACCTCTCCCGTGAAGACCGCCGCAACGGTTGCCGCAACTTCGCCCACCACCGTCGCCGCAACTGCTGCTTCCACCCTTCGCACCACCGCCACGCCGCCCCCGCCGCTGTTCACCTCGGGCGGGGGGAAGACCTATGTGGTGATTTCGGTGGACGGGAGCATGTTAAGCCAGCATGGGACAGTGGTTCTCAAGCGTGGAATTGATTTTGCGCGCAGCCGGAAAGCCGCGCTGGTTGTCGTTCGCATCCAGACGCCGGGCGGTCTGGTCAGCGTCATGCTCGGCATGCGCGATGCGCTCATCGAATGCCCGCTGCCAACGCTGAGTTTCATTCACAAGGCATATTCGGCGGGTTCGCTCCTGGCGCTGGCCACCGATCGCATTTATATGCACCCGATGGGCCACATCGGCGATGCGATCCCAATCCAGTTGGGGCTGGGCGGCGCACAAGAAATGCAGGGTGATCTCAAGGAAAAGATTCTTGCGCCTATGCGCAAGGAGTTCGCCACAACCGCCCGCTATAAAAAGCACCGCGAGGATTTGGCTCTTGGCATGGTGGACCTCGACTATGAAATTCCGGGTCTCAAACCCAAGGGGCAGATTCTCGTGCTGGATGCCCCGACGGCGGTACGCGAAGGCCTGGCCGTCAAGGTGGTCGAGACCATCGAGGAGGCAGTTGCCGACGCTGGTCTCGCGGGTGCGACGCGTATTGACTATGAGCCGACACGCGCCGACCGGCTGGCCAGCTTTCTCAGCAGTCCGCTTGTCAACATGCTTCTGATAATCGTGGTGATCGCCGCGATAGTGATCGAGGTCAAGACGCCCGGCTTCGGCCTGGGCGGTATCGTGGCCCTGGTCGCTTTGTTCCTCTTTTTCTGGGCGAACTGGTATGCCAACCTAGCCCATTGGCTGGAAATTCTGCTGTTTTTGTCGGGCGTGGGACTGATGATCGCCGAATTGTCCATACCCGGTTTTGGCGTTCTTGGAGTGTCCGGGCTGTTGTGTATCCTGGCCAGTCTGTTTCTGGCCATGTTTCGCTTTCCGCCGCAAGGATTTGAGTTCACGTATGAACGCATAGGACCGGCTGTGCGCAACATGGCATGGGCGCTGGTGCTGGGGGTGGCGGCGCTGGCTCTTATGGCGGAAGCCTTGCGCCATTCGCGGCTGTGGCAAAAGATTTCTCTAGGCGAGGAAATGGAAGCGAAAAAAGGCTTCGCCGGTGTGCCTGACCTGTCTCAGTTGGCCGGCCGCGAAGGCACGGTGCTGACCGACCTGAGGCCGGTGGGCACGGTGGTAGTCGGCGGCCGACGGCTCGACGCCGTGACGCAGGGCGAATTTCTCGAACGCGGCACGCCGATAAAAATCATCCGAATCGAAGGTGCGCAAGTGGTGGTGGAGAAGCAGGGATGAGGGATAAGATTAGTCCAGTTTGGACGGGTTGTCTGTGTGAGTTAGGTCGGCTGTTTTCTTGCCTCGAACTCATCCGCCCTCTCCCTCACTCCCAACAAAAGGCAAAGTCATGCTGACACTGATTTTCGCACTGCTGATTTTGGGTTTGCTGCTTTTGCTGGCGGAAGTTTTTGTGCCGGGTCTGGTGTTGGGCATCGGCGGGTTCATTTTAATGACGATCGGCGTGGTATTGTCGTTTCATCACTACGGCGCCGCGACGGGGGCGTGGGTCTTTGCGGGAACAGCCGTGGGCGTTCTGTCGGTTTTTGGGCTGGGCCTGGCGATTTTTCCCCGCACGCGGATGGGGCGAAAAGTATTTCTCAGCGAGCAAGTGGTGGCGGGGCCGACCGAGCAGGCCGCCGAGCAGGAGCGAAAACGCTTGATCGGGGCCGAAGGCAGGGCCATGACGGATCTGCGTCCGGCGGGAATCGGCCTGATCGAAGGCCGGCGCTGGGACGTGGTCGCTGACGGCAGCTACATCAGCCAGGGCGAGCCGTTCTGTGTGGTTCGGGTCGAAGGACCGAGCATCGTGGTCAGACCAAAAGAGATGTAGAAACCTCGAATCGCAAAACCCACGAGAGTGGGAACTACACCCCAAAGGAGGATCGAACAATGCCAGAGTGGGATCAGATCATTCCAGTTGCCGTCGTGGTGGCCATCATCGCCCTGTTTTTGTTTCTGGCGTGGGCTGTGCCGTTGCGGTTGTGGATTGCGGCGATCGCGGCTCGCGTTCCGGTCAGTCTGTTTTCGCTTATCGGCATGCGGCTGCGGCGCGTCAATCCGCGCGCTATAGTCGAGCCGCTCATCATGGCGCACAAAGCGGGGCTTCATCTGACCACCTCGATGCTCGAAGCGCACTATCTGGCCAACGGGCACGTGGACCTGGTCGTTCTGGCGCTGATTTCGGCCGACAAGGCGAAGATCCCGCTAACGTGGGAACGCGCCACCGCCATTGATCTGGCCGGACGCGATGTCTTCGATGCCGTTCAGCGCAGCGTGCTCCCGAAGGTCATTGACTGTCCCGATCCGAGCAAGGGACCCACGACTGTCGCTGCCGTGGCGAAGGACGGCATTCAGCTGAAAGCCAAGGCGCGCGTGACCGTGCGCTCGAATCTCGACCGCTTGATTGGCGGTGCCACGGAAGAAACGATCATCGCGCGGGTGGGCGAGGGGATTGTTACCACCATTGGCTCGGCGGAAACGCACAAGCAGGTGCTCGAAAATCCGGACTTGATTTCCAAGCGCGTGTTGCAAAAGGGGCTCGATGCCGGAACGGCGTTCGAGATTCTTTCGATTGACATTGCCGACGTGGACGTGGGCGAAAACATCGGGGCCAAACTGCAAATTGACCAGGCGCAGGCGGACAAGCAGATTGCCCAAGCCCGCGCCGAACGCCGTGCCGCGGAGGCTCGCGCCATCGAACAGGAAAACCTTGCCAAGGTTCAGGAGATGCGCGCGCGATTGGTCGAGGCCGAAGCCGAGGTGCCGCGCGCCATAGCCGAGGCCTTCCGTTCGGGCCGGCTGGGCATTATGGACTACTACATGCTGCGCAATATTCAGGCGGACACCTTGATGCGCCAGTCCATTGGCGGCGATCCGGAGTCGCCATCCAGGCCCAAAGGAGCCGCGTAAACAATGGATGACTTGATCGTTCTGATTATCTGGCTGGTAATCTTTGCCGGTGCAGGCATTTGGAAGCTGCTGGCGAAACTTTTCGGCAGCGCCGAGGCCATCGGCAAAACGTTGGAAGCGGGCAAGCAGACAAAGGGGCTTCTCGATGTGTTGTTGAGCGGCGATCCGGAGAAAGTGGCCGAGCTTCTAAAGGAAAAAGCGGAAACGAAGCCGCCGGCCGGTCCTGTGGTCGAGGAAGCCGCCCCGCCGGTTCCCAGAGTCGAATCTGCGCCTCGAATCGAGCGGCCGGCTCCGATGCGGCCCAAGCCGGCCGCGGCTCCACGGCGTGTTGCTGTGGAACCCGCCCCTATGCGTCCGCCCCAGGCCGCACCGAGCCGCCCGCTTCGGCGCACGGCTGAGCGGAAGCCCGCTCCGGGACGGCCGCGCGCATGGGAGGAAGAAGAAGCGCCTGGCGGCGAGGAAGCCTTCGAGGGGGAAGGCTCGATCCGCCCGTCAGTTGCGATGCCATTCCCTGCCGCGGAGGCCGCCCAACCACCTGTGCCCGCGCCGGTTGTCCATCCGGTGGCTGCCGGGGTGCGCCAGTGGCTCAAGGGCGGCCGACAACGGCTGCAAGAGGCGTTCGTGGTCAGCGAAATCCTGGGTCCTCCCAAGGCCTTTTCCCTTCGATTGCGATAATGCCGGTGTGCGGGCGAGTGGAAAGAAGCGGCGCTTCACTTCTCTGGCCGTACAGAGGCGCGGGAAAGAAGGGAGGAATGCGCCACGCGAGTCCGTGCGAACCCAAATGTAGTTCAATAGTATAGTATAAAGGATGGCAGATGTCCAAAAGTAGTAATGCTATCGAAAAAGCACCAGCGGAAAATTCGATCGCCGATGACAAGAACGAGGCGCCGTTGGGCCTGACTCCGCGCGAAATCGTCGCCGAATTGGATCGGTATATCGTGGGGCAGACCGAGGCCAAAAAAATGGTGGCGATCGCTCTGCGGAATCGCGCCCGCCGCCGCCAACTCGATCCGTCGCTCCGTGACGAGGTCAATCCCAAGAACATTCTCATGATCGGTCCGACCGGATGCGGGAAGACCGAGATTGCGCGTCGGCTTGCCCGCCTGGCCGGCGCGCCGTTCCTCAAGGTGGAGGCTACCAAATACACCGAAGTCGGCTATGTCGGGCGGGACGTCGAGAGCATGATTCGCGATCTGGTGGACGTTGCAATCAACATGCTGCGCGAGGAGCGTCGGGCCGAAAGAATCGAGGCTGCCCGCCGCCGCGCCGAAGACCGCATCCTGGATCTGCTGCTGCCGCGGTCGAGGCCGTCGCGCCGCTCCACGGCAGAGACTGCCGAATCCGAACTCGAGGAGGGCGAGGCACTCACAGCCACTCAGCGGTATATGCGCACGCGAGAAAAACTTCGCGTGCAACTGCAACAGGGGTTGCTCGACGACCGCATCATCGAGGTGGAGATGCGCCGTTCCAGTGCTCCCGTCATCGGCGGCATGATGATCGGCAACCCGGCGGAACTGGAGGTGGAGTTGCGCAATATGATGGACCGCCTGATGCCGCAGCAGCCCAAGAAGGTCGAAATGTCGGTTCGCGAGGCGCGCGAGTTTCTGACCGATGAGGAGGCCGACCGGATGCTGGACATGGACAAGATTATCCGGGAGGCTTTGAAACTTGCCCAGGAATCCGGCATCATTTTCGTGGATGAAATGGACAAAATCGCGGGTCGTCACGGCGGGGCCGGACCCGATGTCTCGCGCGAAGGCGTTCAGCGCGACATTCTGCCCATTGTCGAAGGCTCGACGGTTTTCACCAAGTATGGTTTGGTCAACACCGAGCACATACTGTTCATCGCCGCCGGCGCCTTTACCATCAGCAAACCGTCGGATCTGATTCCCGAGCTGCAGGGCCGATTTCCGCTGCGCGTGCAACTCAAGCCATTGACCGTCGAGGATTTCCGCCGCATTCTGACGGAGCCGAAAAACGCTCTGACGCGGCAATACCAGGCGCTGCTGGAGACCGAAGGGGTGTCGGTCGAGTTCACGCCCGACGGCATAGACGAGATCGCGCAAACGGCGTACCGCGCAAATGAACAATCGGAAAACATCGGGGCGCGGCGGCTCTATACGGTCATGGAAAAAGTAACCGAGGACTTGTCGTTCAATGCGCCGGAGCTGGCCGGAAGCAAGGTGGTAATAGACGCCGACTACGTGCGCGCTCACGTGGGCGATATTGTGAAAAACGTGGATTTGAGTAAGTTCATCCTCTAACTTGCCTCTTTGATTGTATTCCAGGGCATCGAATCTTCGGAGGTTCTTGCGGAACCCGGTCATCCGGAGGTCTGGGGAGGAGCGATGCCGGCGCTTTGCTTTTCGACGCTGCCGGCCCTGCCAGACGCACCCTGTGTCCGGGTCAAATCTTTACGGCACGACCCAGCGAAAGCGGCAGCGTGGCTGCAGGCAGTCCAAAGGCTTTGCTATGCGGATGCTGGCACGGGAAAGCGGGTTTTGCATGAGTTTGGATAGTTCATTTTTCCTGTAACAAGCCCCAAAACCTTTATCTCCTTCGCGGCTTTTCGCTTTTGCATGAAAAGCGACAATAAGAAACCTATTGAAAGCAGGCTCGCCCTTCGGCATACAACGGCTGTTCGAGGGGAAACGGCGTTTGCCGCACGCGAAGGCGGATTCGGCAAGCATGGCACGGAAAAACCCTGACAATTCAGGCTGGGCAGACCGGCTGACGCAATGGCTATGGGCAGACTACCACGACCGCCCATGGTATGTGCGATGGCTGCTGGGCGAATTGCGAGTTTTCTATTTTGTCTTCAAGGGATTCACTCAGCACCAGTGCGCCCTGCAGGCCAGCGCGCTGACCTTCGTCACGTTGCTGGCCATCGTGCCGATGCTGGCCCTGGGTCTGGCCATGAGCACAGGGCTGGGGCTTCATCAGGCGCTTCGCGAGCACTTGAGAGGGCCGGTCTCACAAGCGGCTGCTGCACCGACGACAGGGACTGCGGCGACCCTGCCGGCAATGGTCTCGCCCGCCTTGCCCGCGCCCGCAGCCGCGGTTTTGCCGCCCAAGGCGCCGCCTGTTGCCACGACCGCGACTCTACCGGCCGGTCCCGCAACAACGGCTACGGTCGGCCTGGTCAACGTTCCGCCTCCGCAGGAACCGGCTGCGGAGCGGAATTTTCTGGAGTTGCTGCGGGATTCGCTAACCACGCAGTTGACCGCCGATCAGCGGGAGGTGCGCGATCGTATTCTGGACTATGTGCGGAAGACAAATTTCTCGGCGCTGGGGGCCGTCGGCATTATCTTCCTGATCATCACTTCAATTTCGGCGCTGGGCACGATCGAGCATGTATTCAACCAGATTTGGCAGTTGCGGCGCGCGCGTTCGCTGTTGCGCAAGTTCACGGACTATCTGAGCGTCGTGGTGATCTGTCCGCTGCTGTTTGCGGCGGCCATTGCCATGACCCCGACGATCACGCGGAATGCGGTGCTGAACAAGTGGCTGCACAGCCATGCGGGATCGCTGGCCTCGACGTGGTTTGTGCATCTGGCGCCGTATTTAAGCGCGTGGATTGCACTGACGCTGCTGTATTGGTTTCTGCCGAACACGCGCGTGAAATTGCGGTGTGCACTGGCGGGGGGATTCATTGCGGGAATGATCTGGCAGCTGGCCTTTTTGGCTTACACCAAATTTCAGGCCGGCATGAACGCTTATAACGCCGTGTATTCGACTTTGGCGGCTCTGCCCTTTTTCCTGTCCTGGCTTTACACCAGCTGGCTGATCGTTTTGTTTGGGGCCGAGGTGGCCGCGGCCTATCAGAACGCCGAGATGTATGCGCGGAATCGCGTTACATCCAAGATCAGTCCCGCTGAGCGTCTGCGAGTCGGTCTCAATCTATTGCTGGCGATCTGTTCGCGGTTTCGCCGCGAGGAACCCCCCTGGACGGCGGATCATCTCAGCCGCTATCTGGAGTGCCCGGTCAGCCTGGCTGACGAGTTGCTAAGCGATCTGAGGCGCGCGAAGATCGTAATGCCTATAGGCCCGGACCTTTTGCCGGCGTATCAGCCGGCGGTGCCGTTGAATCATATTACGCCGGCCCGCGTGATCGAAGCTTTGCAGGGAGGCGAAGAGGAAGAAAGCATCGGGACGGCGACACCCGAGTCCATTTGCGCGAAGACAATCATGGAACAATGGCGGCAAGGGTTGTGGCGCGAGCTAGGCCATGTGGGTTTTGATCTACTAGTTGAAAAACTGCAACCGATGGGGAAATCAGTTCTGGGGCCGGCGAGTATGCCGCCGGCATCCGATCCGCCGAAACTGGACGCCAAGTAGTCAACTGCTTGCGGATCAAATATACGGAGGAGGAACATGAACCGAAGACTGTTGGCAATCGCTGGGATTGCGTATCTGGCCACCGGAGCGATGGCGGCGTCGCTTGTGCCCAACGGTTCGTTCGAGGACGGAACAACCACTCCGACGGGCTGGCAACTGTCGGGCGGCATCGGGGCGTGGGAAACCGAAGGGCATACGGGCAAACGCAGCATCAGCGTCACGGGCGACGGGGCGGGCAGCAACACATGGATGTGTCCGGGCGCGGTGCTGACGGCGGGCAAGATTTATCAGATCGAGTTTTGGACAAAATCGAGCGCGGACATTTCCGGCGAGTTTGTCATTTCGGGCACCAGCGCGTGCAACTTCGACTGGGATGTGAAAGCGCCTCACTGGATCAAGCGCACCACGATTGCGCGCGTGCCGCCGGTTCAGCCGGAAAAACAGTTTATCCGGTTGGGCCATTGGCGGGCGAAAGGCAAGGTGTGGTTTGACGACGTAAGCGTTCGCGAGGTGAGGGCGGAGTTTGCCGCAAACGGCAAGATGGTTCTGGGCGGCGGCGAAACCATCGCCAATGGGCGATACACGTTTGTCGCGCCGCTGAAAGAGGGAACGAATGTCTCGCGTCCGCTGCAGGAACCCTCGCCGTCGTTCGACAGCGACCGGTGGCGGATCAGCGGCGACGCGAAGCTGCTTTTTACCCATTCGGTCAGCGATCCCAGCGGCAAGGCGTGCCCCCTAAGCGAGGGGCGAATCAAGGTGTCGGTCATTCATCATCGTTCGGGAGTGTGCTCGGCGGCGGTCAGCCGTGACGCCAAGGAGTGGATGGAACTGGGCGAGATCGCCAAGGACGGCGAGGCGGAGTTTGCTTTGCCGCAGGGGCTCGGCGGGGCGGAGACCATGTATGTTCAACTCGTTCCGAAAAAGAAAGAAGGAGAGGCGCGGGCCCCCTCGCTCGAAGTCAACGGTTATGAGTTTTCGGCGCGGCTGGGGCGAACGGTGCCGGACATGAAGGGGGCGACGAAGTTTGTGCCGGTGAAATGAACATACGGAATATGTAGTTTTTGTTGTTCGGTGCTGATGGGTTGAGTCAAGGCGGCTGCGGGCTGTGTTTTCGCGGCAAAATGAAGTTTCTTCTGGAATGGGAAAAAGCGATGGAGTTCCATATTTTTGTCTGGGCCTCTGGGGTGAGATAAAAACCAAGTATGAACGAAAGGAAGGTTGTTATGTTTCGAAGACCGGGAATGGCCGCAGTTTTGTTTTTTTCTTTTTCACTCGCCGCAATTCACGCTGCACAAGGGCCGGCGTTGGATGACTCGCCTGCGCAGCCAGGCGAATGGGGATTCCGGCCGTTCGAGGGGAGCGAGACGGAGGTCAATCCGCCGGCGTTCAGCTGGAGGCCGCAGAAGGGCGCGACGACTTATGTTCTGGAATGTTCGCCGACGCCGGATTTCTCGAAGGATGTTTATCGGGTCGAGGGGATTTGGCTGAACGTCCATTGTCCGCCGCGGGTGTTCAAACCCGGCGCGTATCACTGGCGCTATGCATTTGTGGATGAGAAGGGACAGCGGTCGGCGTGGAGCAAGGTGCGGGCGTTCACGATTCCGCAAACGGCGGTCGAGTTTCCGATGCCGCCGATGCAGGAGCTGATTGCGCGGATTCCCAAGGGGCACCCGCGCCTTTTTCTGCGGCCCGAAGACCTCGGCCAACTCAAGAAGGACATCGAGGGGCCGCTCAAGGAGCGCTGGGCGGGGCTGCGCAAAGAGGCCGACCGGCTGGCGGCCAATCCCCCGCCTTCGGACGAACCGCTGAAATATGAACCGGGCTGGAAGCGGGGCAGCGCGGAGTGGCTGGCGCGCTGGTGGGGCAACCGCGAGAAGGTTATCCGTACGTTGAACGGGGCGGCAACACTTGCGTTTGTCTATATGGTGACGGGCGAAAAGAAATACGGCGAGGTTGCGCGCAAACTGATGCTCGACGCCGCGGCATGGGACCCAAAGGGTTCGACCAATCACTATTACAACGACGAGGCCTCGATGCCGGTTGTGTATTACATGTCGCGCGCCTATACGTGGGGGTATGGGGCGCTTAGCGAAGCCGACCGGGCAAAAATCCGGGCTTCCATGACCGTACGAGGACAAGACATTTTCAGCCACCTTCGCCGCTCGCCGCACACCTGGCGTCCCTACGACAGCCACCACAACCGCGCATGGCACAAGCTGGGGGAACTTGCCATTGCGTTCATGGGGGAAATTGACGAGTGCCCGATGTGGCTCGAACACACGGTCAATACGTTCTTCTGCTGCTATCCGGTGTGGTCGGACGACGACGGCGGGTGGCACGAAGGAGCCTCGTATTGGAGCAGTCATCAGTATCGCCACACCTGGTGGCTCGACGTGATGAAGTCGGCGCTGGGCATTGACGGGTTCAAAAAACCGTTTTTTCATCGCGCCGGCTATTTCCCGCTCTATGCGATGCCGCCGGGAACGGAGTGCGGTGGATTCGGCGATCTGGCGCTCGAACGGACACCGCGTGCGCATGGCTCGCTCATGACCATTTTTGCGCGCGGAGCCCAAAATGGCCACTGGCAATGGTATGCCGACCAGGTGGGCGGCGAGATCGAGTCGGGCTATCTGGGGCTGCTGAGGGCGCAACGGCCGGCGCCGAAGCCCCAGCCGCCGACCGATCTGCCGTCGTCAAAGGTGTTCCGCGGAACCGGCCTGGCGATGCTGCACACCAACTTGCTGGATGCGACGAAGGACGTGCAGGTGTTTTTCAAGAGCAGTCCGATGGGTTCGCAAAGCCACGGCTTCAATGCGCAGAACTCGTTCATTCTCGCAGTCTATGGCAAGCCGTTGCTGATTTCGAGCGGGCGGCGCGACTGGCACGGAAGCCCGCATCACACGCAGTGGATGTGGGAAACCAAGTCGCAGAATAATATTTTGGTAAACGGGAAAGGGCAGATCAAGCACACGCGAACCGAGGTGGGCGGAAAGATTACAGCCTTCCACACCAGCGGGGAGTTCGACTATGTGGTCGGCGATGCCAGCGCGACTTACGGCGAAGCGATTCGGCACTATACGCGGACGATTCTCTTTGCAAAACCCGACATCATCTTGATTTACGACCAATTAGATGCAGCAAAGCCTTCAACGTTTTCGTGGCTGCTCCATGCCATCGAGGCGATGAGGTTCAAGGGTCAGTCGGAGATCCTTGTGTCGAATGGCGCCAGTCATGCGCGCGTGAGCATCGTGCAGCCGACCGGGTTGAAACTGTCGCAGCACGATAAGTTCGATCCGCCGCCGCAGAAATGGCCCGGCTGGAAGCAGTATCACTTCGCCGCCGAAACAACCGAACCGCGGGAAACGATTCAATTCATCACGGTCATCCGGCCGTATGGCCCGACAGCGGGGGCGACGGGCGGGGACAAGGGTGCCTTACCCCCCGCCGGCGAATCGGTGAAAAGAGTGCCGAACGGCTGGCTGTGCGAGATCCGAGGCGAAAAGGGCACGACCTTGGAGGTTCTCTTGCGCACCGGCGAGGCAGGCGGGATAGTGGCTGCCGGTATATGGAAAAGCGACAGCGAGTGCGCGGTGCGGCGGGTTGACGCCGGCGGAAAAGTCATCAGCACGTTCACCAGCGCCAAAGCGATACGGTTCTGAGAAGTTGAAAGGGCTGGCGGGGCCTACTGAGATAGATCGCTTTTGAAACTGCAGAGTGAAAGAGATACGAGACCTCTCGTGAATGGCATGGCTTGTTACCGGGAATTTTTGGATAGCGGTGTTCGAGTATAGGGAACAATGCGGAGGTTTTATTATGGCGGAAGTTTCACCTAGCGTCCAACAGCACTTCACACTCACGCGGCGCTATTTTCTGGGGCTTGGCGCGGCGGGGATTGCGGGGCTCAACGCCAGTGCGTTTAGCGCGCAGGGAGACGAGGAACCCTCGGTGTCGTTCCATCGGCCGCTGCGGCCGGAGTTGGAAGAAGCCATCGCGAAGTTGGAGTATCTGACGCGCGAGGAGAATTTCCGGAATGCCGGCCGCGGCACACCGCCGCCCCATACGCTGCCGCCGGAAAAACTCCGCGAGGCGGGGCTGCATCGGGATACGTGGCAGCTGGAGGTCGTGGCGGATTCGGGTGGAGAGGCTGGGGAAGTCGCGGCAGTCGGACAAGGTGGTGCGGCTAAAATCGAGAATCCGCTCTCCAAGGAACTGGGCACGGCGCTCGATTTTGCCGGCCTGATGAAACTGGCCGAAAAACATGCTGTCCGGTTCATGAGTGTTATGACGTGCACGAACGGCCGCCAGCCATTTGGTATGGGGCTGTGGGAAGGTGTTCCATTGCGCGAGGTAATCTGGTTGGCGTGCCCGGTTGCCAATGTTCGCCGCGTCCATTACTACGGTTACCACAATGACGATCCGAAGCAGAAGTTCCAGAGTTCGCTGCCCATGGACCGCGTGCTCGAGGAGCCGCCGGGCGGGCTGCCGGTGATTCTCGCCTACAAATTGAACAACGAGTGGCTGACTGCCAAGCGCGGTGGCCCGGTTCGCATGCTCGTTCCCGATCTTTACGGCAACAAGTCGGTCAAGTGGCTTCAGAAAATCATCCTCTCCAACAATTACCACATCACCGATACGTATGCGACGTGGAACAACGACACGGAGAGCCATATCAAAACGTGCGCGCGATTCATCGCCGTTCCGAAAACAGCCAAGGCGGGTCAGCCGATCGCAATCACGGGCGTGGCACAGGTGGGCATTTCCGGCTTGAGCAAAGTGCAGTATTGTTTGGAGGCGGCCGCCGGCGACAAGGGCGGTGGAAAGGCCGGGCGGCGTGCACAGGAAGGACGGGACGGACCCGTGGACGCGGCCGATACCGCCGCGGTGGAATGGCGCGATGCGGTGATCCTCCCGCCTCCGGAACATTGGGGCGGGGGGCTGCCCAACGGCAAGTTGCCCGACGTGCCGCTCCAGATAGATCCGAAAACGGGCAAGCCGCGCCAGTGGCCGTTTCCCAACTCGATTGTGCATTGGGCGGCACTGCTGGAGGGACTGACGGCTGGACGTTATGAGATAGCTTGCCGGACCATTGACGCACGGGGTTATGCGCAACCCATGCCGCGTCCATATCTCAAATCGGGACACAATGCCATCGAGCGGGTGCCGCTGGTGGTAGAGGGATAGCGCAGAGCCGGCCGCTGGACGTTACTTTTGCAGCAGTAGAGGTTTCGGGTAGGACACGAATCCGGCGGGGCGCTGGTTTTTGCCGGTTTGGGGGCCATCGCCCAAATCCTCGCGGGCTTTGTCGAGAAGCGCTTCGAGCCGGCGTACGACGTCGGGGTATTTGTCGGCCTGGTTGTGTTTCTCGGCGATGTCGGTTTTCAGATTATAGAGTCGAAGCGGAAACGATTGGACATTGAGTTCTTTTTTTTCGCGGGCGGTAGCGGCGCGCGGCACATAAAGTTTCCAATCCCCCGCCCGTACCGCCTCCAATTGATCGCGCGCATAAAAGTAGAATGCCTCGTGCGGCGAGGCAGCGTCTTTTTCCCCTGCCAAGAGAGGCCAGATATCCTTGCCGTCAATGATGCGGTCGCGCGGCGGTTTCGCGCCGGCCAGACGCGCCAGCGTCGGGAGAAGGTCCATCGTGGATGCCAGTTCATCGCAGGTTGCGCCGGCTGGAATGCGTCCGGGCCAGCGCGCAATGAACGGCACGCGCATTGCACCCTCCGAGGTGTTGTAACCCCAACCGGAAAGGGGGGCGTTGCTGCCGTGCTTGCGGTTGACCGAGCCGTTGTCGGATGTCCAGATGACAAGGGTGCGGGTGTCGAGACCAAGGCGTTTGAGTGCGGCAAGGATTTCGCCCTGCGACCAGTCCAGTTCCACGATGGCATCGCCGTAGGTGCCGTTGCCCGATTTTCCGCGAAAGGCTTCGCTTGCAAAGGACTCGGCTGTGCTGCCCGGCATGGCCTGAGGTAGATAGAGGAAAAAGGGACGCTCTTTGTTTTCTTCGATGAAGCGAACCGCCTCGCGTGTGTATCGCTGCGTAAGCGTGTTCCGGTCCACGGGGGCCTCGATCACCTGCTCGTTGCGCAATAGGGGCAGCGGCGGCCAGCCCGACTCCGGCCGTTCGACCATGTCGTCGCTGTACGGGATTCCAAAATAAGAGTCGAAACCCTGGCGCGTGGGAAGAAACTCGGGCTGATCGCCCAGATGCCATTTGCCAATGCAGGCCGTGGCATAGCCGCACGGCGTGAGGACCTCGGCGAGGGTAACTTCGTCGGGGTGGAGTCCTTTGGGTTCGACGGGCGTAAGGACCTGCCCGCCTTTCGAGTTGACGTGGAGGTTGACGCGGCGGGGATAGCAGCCGGTCATCAAACTGGCGCGGGAGGGCGTACAGACGCCGCTGGTGACGTAGAAGTCGGTGAAGCGCATGCCTTCGGCGGCCATGCGGTCGAGGTGCGGTGTGGGATTGCGCGCGGAGCCATAGCAGCCGATGTCGCCGTAGCCAAGGTTGTCGCAGAGAACGAGGATGACGTTGGGCTGATCCGCGGAAACCGTATGCGGCGCAGGAGTTTTCGCTGCCAGGGCTCCAGCCGAAACAGGCGCAGCCACAAGGGTGCGAAAGAAAGACCGGCGGCTATGAAGGGCGGGCATCCAGAAAACCTCCACACTCGAATGATGGCGTTTATCGCAGTCATCACCCGCTGCAGGCGAGGAACCCGGCACGAAGCGGGTGGATTACCATGGATAGTCACTCTCCTGCGCGCCATTCCAGAATGCCGGCCGAGAAGTTTGGCTGCAACTGCACTTCCACGCGAATGGCATCGGTCAATACGGAATCAAATGTCATTTTGTTGAAACAGTTCAGGTTCACCCCAGCCTGGCTTGCACCCGACACGGGCCGCCATTGTTTGCCCTCGCGGACAAGAACCCGCCAGGAGCGGGGGATGCGGCAGCTGCCGCGTCCGGTGTCGTCGAACCAATAGATTTCCACATTTGCGATACGCTTTTTTTCCTGCCAGGCATATTGAACCCATTCCGTGGTTCCGCGATGATCCCACCATGTAAAGCGAGGGATGGAATGGTCGCCCGAGCTTTTCGGTTCAATCTGGTCGTTCAGAGCTTCTACGGAGTCGAGGCGCCAGACATGCGAGGCGGACGCGACTGCAGTCGAGGCCAGAGTCGGGCGGGGCGGGAGCGCGGCCAGCGAGGGCTCGCGCGGCAGCCAGACGGCCATTTCGCCCAGTTCCCGATGGTTCCACGCATAATAGGGAATGGCCAAAAAATCCACCGACTCGATCTTCTCCGCTTTCTCGGTGTCGCGTGTTCGCTTGCGTGCGGTCCCTCGGATGACCGTGATCCCGCCCAAGAGATCGTTCCGATGCTCGGCCGCAAGTTCGGCATCGTCGGGCAGAAACAGATTGCTGATGCGGCCGCCGTTGTCCACGGCCTCCGCGCAATAGACAATCGGGCCGCGTTCGAGCGCCACGCGCCCGGTGTTGTCTTTGACTTGCGGATGGGCCACAACGCGGCGGATCGGCATGGGCAGATCGAGTTCGACGCGGTCGCCCTTGCGCCATTGGCGGGCAATCTTTGCATAGCCCTTGTCCATTTCGAGTGCAATGGGTCGGCCGTTGAGACGCAGAGAAATCGGGATGTGCGTTTTTTCCAAATATCGGTACAGATCGCCGGGCATCGGCGAGCCAATGGCCCAGCCGGGAATGCGCAGATAGAGGTCAAACGCACGCTCGTTTTCCGGCTCGACTTCGAGGGCAATCCGACCGTCCCATGGATAGCGCGTATGCTGGCGAATCGTGATCGAGGTGCCGTCCAGAGCAAACGAAGCCGTTCCGGCGGCATAAAGGCTCACATAGAGAGCGTTGCCGCGCAGTGCATAGACGTAGCGGGCCAGAGAGGGAATGAACCGCACCACGTTGACTGGACAGCACGAGCAATTGAACCAAGGACTGCGGGTCGCGGCGCCTTGATTGAATTGGGTCTTGCCGTCGTACGCCAAGGGATTGGGGTAGAAGAAGCGGTCGCCGCTGAGCGAGACACCGGACAAAAAGCCGTTGTAAATCACGCGTTCGACCAGGTCCATATAGCGAGCGTCTGCCTTGAGCAGGAACATGCGGTGATTCCAAAGCGCATTGGCGATGGCCGCGCAGGTTTCATTGTAGGCTGTGGCGTTGGGCAGGGCATAGTCTTCGCCGAAGGCCTCGCCGCTGCGGCTGGAGCCAACGCCGCCGGTGAGATACTGTTTTCTAAAAACAAGGCGTTCCCAGATTTTGTCGAGGGCACGTTCATAGGCCGCATCGCGGGTCAGCGCAGCAATATCGGCCATGGCGGCGTACATATAGCCGGCACGGACGGCATGGCCGACGGGCTCGTCCTGTTCGATCACAGGTTTGTGATCCTGCTGATTGATGCCGTAGAGGGTATGTCCCTCGGGGCGGCCGCGCTCGTCGAGAAAAAACCTGGCTTGGGCCAGATAGCGGGCGTCGCCGGTGAGGCGATAGAGTTTGACAAGGGCCAGTTCGATCTCCTGATGGCCGGGCACGTCGCGGCGTCTGCCCGGGCCAAAGACCGAAAGGATATGATCGGCGAATTTCAGGGCGACGTTGAGGAGAGTTTTTTTGCCGGTGGCCTGATAGTGGGCAACGGCGGCCTCGAACAAATGGCCGGCGCAGTAGAGTTCGTGGCGGACGCGGATGTTGGTCCATCGCTGATCGGGTTCGACCAGCGAGTAGTAGGTATTCAAATAGCCGTCGGGTTTTTGCGCGGCGGCAATCGTGGCAATCAGATCGTCGAGATATTTGT
>JADFCW010000015.1 GCA_017161705.1 Candidatus Sumerlaeota bacterium
AGGATGGGTGGCCAGCGAATACGCCGCGCCTTCGATCACTTTATAGACATCCGAGTCGTTGAAGTAGATACCCTCGAATTTGCCGGGCAGCAGCCCGGCCGCCTTGGCGAAATTGCTGATGCGGCCGGTCTCTTCGCACTTCTGGAAGCAATAGGGAATGGTCACCTTTCGGTTGGTCTCGAACCGCGGCGCCCAAAACGTGTCGGTGAAGCGAACGGCCGTGAACGGAACGGGCTTGAGCAAATATTCCTGTGCAGGCGTGCGCGCGCTTTGCACGATCGCTGCGGCGCAAATGAACAGTCGTGAAATACTCAAGGTTTTCATGTTTGCCGGCCACCTCCGAATAGTGCGGGAGGCTGAGAGCGGTGCGATGGATATTGATCGGGCAACCGGTTTTCACCGGTTTGGTGCAATGGCTGCGTCGGCCGCCATCTGGGCCAGCGAATCTATGCAGCGCGGCACCCAGCCTCCATCCCAGTGATGCTGTTGCTTCGGACCATCCGCGAAGTCATGGGGAATTTGCAATTCCACGAGCCACTGGTGAAACTCGCTCATATCCGCACGAAAACCGTTATAGCCAAAGATCGCCAATCGTTTGGTGCGGCGAAGCACGCCGGCGCTTTCCTGCAAACGCTGCGGAAGAGAGTAGCGATCAAAATTCGCCTGCGTTCCGAAAATCGCCGCCATCCCGTAGCGATTCGGCGCGGCGATCATCAGCGGCGCATCCCAGACCGCCGCGGCGTGAAACAGCTCGGGTTGCCGGAGCATCAAACTCACCGCACCCCAGCCGCTCTTGGAAAATCCGAGCAGCAATCGAACGGGCCGGTGCGAGGGATAGAGCTGGTCCATCGCCGGCACCACGGCTTCGATCATGTGTGATTCCTGCCGAATGTGCGCGCTGGTCGGGTGGTCGCAATACCACGGCAGTTGCGCAAAAGTCGGCGCGACCACGATCCAATCGAACCGCTTGTGCAGTCCCAGGGCCGCGATGGTTTGCAGCCCGTCACCATATCGGTTTTCTTCTCCGCGCTCAACCGGTAGAATAAAAAGGAAACAACGCTGCTCGACCGCAACCGCCGGCGCGATTTCCGCACGTGTATCCGGCACGAGTATGCGCAGTGACACACTGGTCGGTTGAAACGGCGACCACAATTCGACGCGAAGAATGCCGTTCGGCAAAAAAGTGCGTTGGCCGACCTTAAACGGAGGGGCGTCGCTGGCTTCGCTGACGTTCGGCAATCCAAACATAATGGCTACGTATAGAAGGAAATCAGTCGCCGCACACTTTCCGCGAAATGCTATCAACCGGTGGTCGGTATCACTTCTTATACACATCTGCGTAACTCACCAACTGGATTCCGCGTTCCTTGATGACACGCTTAGCGCGTTCGCTGGTCAAAGCCCGCGTTACGCCGTCGCGGTCGGCGGCAACATTTTCGTATCCGCGATGGCTGAGCGCCTGCATTTCGGGCGTATCGAGGCCGGGATGCTCCACCATGAGCCATAGACCGGGCTGAAGGGATTCAAGGATTTTGATCAAAGCGGCTTCCTTTTCGGCGGCAGTTGTTTTCGGTCCGCCCAGGCCTCCAGCGCGCCGGGCCATCGGTGCATCGAGCGGGAGGCCGTATTCTTTGGAGAGACGTTCCACCAGGGCGCTGAGCTCGGGCGTGCAGGTGGCCGTACCCATGTGCGCGCTCAAATGCGAGACCTGGCGGATGTGGGTGCGGGCGCGTTCGATCTGGGCGCGAAGTTCCTTTTCCACTTCTTCGATTTTCCACTTTGACTGAAGGAACCCGGTGTTCGGCGGAAAGTCCTTCCGCTGGCTGGTGGTTGGAAAGAAGTAGCCGTTCGGGTCCACAAGACTCGCCCCGTGCGTCAGGGGACCCCATTTGCAGGACTCCCATTCGCTCGTCAGCGTGAGATGCACGCCCACGTCGAGGTCTGGGTTTTCTTTGAGAAGTTGGACCGCTTCCGGAAACCAGGAGCAGCAAACCATCACTTCGACGGAGCGAACAATCCCTTCCCGATAGGCTTGGATGCAGGCCAGGTTGGCTGCATGGCACGAACCAATGTCGTCGCCGCGAACCAGAAGGCGAATGGTCGCGGGCTGTGAGGCCGCTGTTTCCGCATTTATGCCGGGCGACACGGCGGTTGTCCATAGCAGCGCAGCGAGAGCAGCAAGTCGCAGCAGTTTTCTCATGCAACGGTCCTTTTTTGGGCGAGGAGTTTGGTTATTATTTATCCGCAGCTTTCGCAGATTGCGTGGATAAAAACCTCTGTTCGAGACCGGCGCGTTGCGTGGCGCGAAAAACGTGATCGGCATCGCAATTGGCCGGCAGAAGCGATCCGGTATCAATTAAAAAACTTTCCCCCAAAGGGGTAACAATCAACGTCGAGCCGCCGCCGTTCCTATCAAAGAAGCAGAGGTCCAGGGTGCTCTGCCGCGCAGCCGCCGGACAAATGCCGGCGGCGCTCAGGAGTGTTGCGCTCCGGAAAAGATTCGCCCCGAGATGAATAGATTCCACTGCATTCTTCTTTTCAACTGCTGCACGACACTTTCGCACAGGACATTTGGAGGAAAGGGGTCCGGTGCTTTCAACAAAAATATTTTTGCACATTTCATAGGCTTTGACATGGATGCCGCGCATTCAGGCGGCGGACCAAATTCCGTGCTCGACATTGCAGGACGATTTGCACCATATTCCCTTTGGAAGGAAGGTGAACGATGCCCGCAACGGCTGCACAGTCTCCGCCCCCGGCGAAGCCGCGCTGGATCGTCAATCCGCGCGAGGAAATCGAAGTGCTTATCAAGGCGCGCTATCCGCTGCTGTATGTGGTCAGCTGGGAGGAATCGCGCGTGCTGGCCGACCTCGACGCCATCGCCAGCCGGCTGGGCAAGCGCGTCTATGAGTGGTCGGTCACGCATGGGATCACGCGTTTTCGCGCGGCCGTGGACCGCAAGCCCGAAGGCCGCAAGGGCACGAAGGACCCGATCCTGGCGCTGCGCGAGGTTCTCGAATTCAATGAGCCTTCGATTTTCGCATTCAAAGATTTCCACGCTTACATGAAAGAGACGCAGATCATTCGCGGTCTGCGCGACGTCGTCCATGCGCTGCGCAATTCCTATTCGTCGGTGGTCATTGTCTCGCCCGTTGTGGAGGTGCCGCCGGAACTGGAAAAGGAAATGACGCTGATCGACTTCCCGTTGCCGACCCGCGAGGACCTTTCGGCTCTGCTCCAGCAGATCAAGCTCGAACTGGCGCAAAATCCTTCGTATCAAATTGACCTTTCGCCGGCGGCCGAGGAGAAATTGACGGAGGCGGCTATCGGCCTGACGCTTCAGGAAGCCGAGAATGTCTTTGCCAAAACGCTGGTGCTCACACAGCGCCTGACCGCGAGCGAGGCGCCACTGATCTATTCGGAGAAAAAGCAGATCATTCGCAAATCGGGCCTGCTCGAATACGTGGACAGCAGCGAGCAAATCGAGGGTGTCGGTGGGTTGCGGCGGCTGAAGTCCTGGCTTGCCAAACGCCGCCTTGCCTTCAGCCGCGAGGCCCGGCAGTTCGGCCTACCCGTGCCCAAAGGCGTGCTGTTTCTGGGTGTTCAAGGATGCGGCAAATCGCTTTGCGCCAAGGCCGTTGCGTCGTTGTGGCGGCTGCCTTTGCTGCGGCTGGACATGGGGCGGGTGTTTTCGAGCTATGTGGGGACGTCGGAGGAGAACGTGCGGCGGGCGATTCGAATTGCCGAGTCGGTGGCGCCGGCGATTCTCTGGATTGATGAAATTGACAAGGGGTTTTCCGGCGCGCAATCGTCGGCGTTCAGCGACTCCGGCACGACGGCGCGCGTGTTCGGCACTCTCCTGACATGGCTGCAGGAAAAGCAGGCGCCGGTGTTTGTCATCGCGACGGCCAACAATGTCGAGATTCTCCCGCCGGAGCTGTTGCGCAAAGGCCGCTTCGATGAGATTTTCTTTGTGGACCTGCCCAACGAGACCGAGCGGCAGGAAATTTTTGCCATTCATCTGGCCAAGCGCAACCGGCCTTACAAGTCGTTCGACCTGGCACAGTTGGCCAGGGCGGCCGAGGGATTCAGCGGTGCGGAGATCGAGCAGTGCGTGGTCTCGGCCATGTACGATGCCTTCGAGCAGGGGCGTGACATTGACACGGCGGCCATCCTGAAAGCCATCCGTGAAACTTATCCCATCTCCGTGACCATGCGCGAGCAAATCGAATACCGGCGGAAGTGGGCTGCCGGCCGCACGCGGCCAGCGACGTGAAAAAGATTACACAGCATCCCGAAGCTTCGAGAAGGAGGAAATCCACGCGATGCTTCGCCTTGCGATTTTGGGCGACGTGCACTACTCGACCGCCGGGCCGATAGACTGCGACATGGTGATCGAGCGCGCGCCGGCCATTCTCGATGCGGCGCTCAACCAGATTGCAAGTCTTCCCCAATCACCCGACCTCGTCATCCAGATGGGCGATCTGGTGGATGGTACAGGCCAGACGATGGAGCAGGCGCAGGCGGATTTCGATGCGGCCGTCGCGGCGTTCGAGCGAACCGGCCTGCCGTGGGTGTGGATTCCGGGCAATCACGATGTTGCGGCCTGCGGGGGCAAGCGGTGGCTGCTTCAGCGGATGAAGCGTTCACACCTCTATGAAGAGACATCTCTTGGGGGCCAGGTGTTTCTTTTGCTCGACAGCACGCGGTTGGATGTTGCCGGCCGCGTGGATGCCGACCAGCAGGTGTGGCTCGCACAGGCGCTGGATCGCCATCGCCGCGAGCGCGTGTTCGTGTTCATTCATCATGTGTTCGACTGGTCGTTCGAATACGGAATTTGTATCGAGGAGGGCGGGCGGCTTCGGGCGCAGTTATGCAATACGCCCGCTGTCAAAGCGGTGTTTCTGGGGCATGGCCATCTGGCGCGGATCACGACAACGGAGGGGCTTCATGAAATTGCCACAGGCGCTCTGACAGCCTGGCCGCTGATGTTCCGCACGGTGGAAATTACGGACGACCGGCTGTGCGTGGCATCGCACAAGGTGCGGGTGCCGCCGGAGGTCGAGGCGGCCGCTCTGGCTGCATGGCGCGCCCATCCCAAACCATGGGACCGCGGGATGCGCGAAAGCGATCTGCAGGGTGAACTTATCCTGCGCCCGAATGATTTGTGTTTTTGATGCGATTTGCGATTGACACTCTGCCGAGCGCGGCTTTACCTAAAGCCGAATGTGCTTTACCTTGCAGGAATAGCAAAAGCGCTTTCGTAAGATTGTCGAGGGAGGAAAGGAAAATGAACTATGTTCGTCTCCGGGCAGTTTGTGTGGTCGCATTCCTGGCTATTCTTAACGGAAGTGCAATGTGGCTGTGCGGGGCGCCGGAGTTGCCCAAGTCGCCCACGGCGGCCCAACTCATCGAGGCCTCGGGAATCCAAGGCGGGTTGGTGGTGCACGTGGGCTGCGGCGACGGTAAGATGACGGCGGCGCTGCGGGTCAACGAGCGCTACATGGTCCACGGACTCGACACCGATGCGGCGGCCGTCGAGTCGGCTCGAAAGGCGATCCAGGCGCAGGGCATCTATGGGATTGTTTCAGTGGACCGTTGGAATGGCACGCGCCTGCCTTATGTGGACAATAGCGTCAATGTGCTGATTTCCGAAAAGCCGCTGGGGGCGCTCAAGGACGAAGTGCTTCGGGTGCTTGTGCCCAACGGGGTGGCTTTGGTTCGCGAGGGCGAGACGTGGTCGAGAATCGTCAAGCCGCGTCCCAAAGAGATGGACGAGTGGACGCACTACTTATACACGGCGGAGAACAACGCGGTGTCCAATGACTCGCTGGTGGGGCCGCCGCGCCATCTGCAGTGGGTGGGCAGCCCACGGTGGGCACGGCACCACGACCACATGGCCAGTATGAGTGCGCTGGTTTCGGCCAACGGCCGAATCTTTTACATTATGGACGAAGGCTCGAAAGCCTCGATCCAGCTGCCGCCGAAGTGGTTCCTCATTGCGCGCGACGCGTTCAACGGCGTTGTCCTCTGGAAACGCCCCCTTCCGTTGTGGAACACGCACCTATGGCCGCTGAAAAGCGGTCCGTCGCAGTTGCCGCGGCGCCTGGTGGCCGTGGGCGACCGCGTCTATGCAACACCGGCTTTGGATGCGCCCGTGACGGTGTTCGACGCGGCGACGGGCAATGTAGTGAGGACCTACGCCGGAAGCGAGGGTACGGAGGAATTTGTTCTTTCGGAGGGCATTTTATTTTGTCAAATTACCGACGCGCCGCTGAAGAAAAACGAGTATCGCCAGAAGTTCACCTATGTGTGGGACAACATGGGTTTTGCCAACAAGCAGTTTGCGTGGGACGAGAAAGAGCGCACAATCATGGCCGTCGAGGCCGAGTCCGGCCGGATGCTCTGGTCGAAGCGCTATCCTGTGGCGCCGCTGACACTCGGGGTCGGCCGCGAGCATGTCTATTTTCACGACGGCGAGAAGGTGGTTGCTTTGAATCGCAAGAACGGCGAATTGGTCTGGAAGTCGGAGCCGGCTGAACGACGGCGACCCATTCCCACGGGTTTTTCGCCGGTGCTTGTGGTGCATGACGACGTGGTGTTGTTTGCCGGCGGAACGCGTACGATGTCGGCGTTTTCCGCGCAGGACGGCCGGACGCTCTGGACGGGCAAGCATCTGCGCGGCGGCCACCAATCGCCCGAAGACCTGCTGGTCATCGGCGGGCTGGTCTGGTCAGGCCAGATTGCCCTCGGCGCCGATTCCGGCATCTTCCAGGGCGTGGACCTGCGGACGGGCGAAGTGAAGAAAGAATTTGCGCCGGATATTGACATATACTGGTTCCATCACCGTTGCTACCGCTGCAAAGCGACCAACCAATACATTCTGGCATCGCGCACAGGGATCGAGTTTGTGGACCTGGCCAGGGAGCACTGGGACACGAATCATTGGGTGCGGGGCGGCTGCCTATACGGTATCATGCCAGCCAACGGTCTGGTGTATGCTCCGCCGCATTCGTGCGGTTGTTATCTGGAATCGAAACTTTATGGTTTCAACGCGTTGGCGCCGGAGATTTCGTGGCGCAAGCAGTGGCAGGAAGAAAGCGATGCGGCACGCTTGGAACGCGGTCCAGCCTTCGGTCAGGAAATCCGCACTCCACAATTTGCAAGCCGCAAGGAGGACTGGCCCACCTATCGCGCGGATGCCGCCCGAAGCGGTGCGGCCAAGACGGCGGTTCCGACCGACCTTGCGCAGGCTTGGGAGGCCAAGCTCGGCGGCAGGCTCAGCAGCCCCGTGGTTGCGGAGGGTAAAGTGTTCGTGGCGTCTGTGGATACGCACACTGTTCATGCCTTTGACGAGAGCTCGGGCAAGCCGCTGTGGAGTTACACGGCCGGCGGGCGCGTAGATTCTCCTCCCACGATCTACGAAGGCCGTGTGCTGTTTGGCTCCGCGGACGGCTGGGTGTATTGTCTGCGTGCGGCCGACGGTCAGATGATCTGGCGGTTCCGCGCAGCGCCTCACGATTTGCGTCTGGTGGCATTTGAGCAACTCGAATCGGTCTGGCCGGTTCACGGCAGCGTGCTTGTGCACAATGGCATCGTCTATTGTCTGGCCGGCCGTTCGATGTTCCTGGACAACGGCCTGCGGCTGCTCCAGCTGGATCCGAAGACAGGGCGAAAAATCACCGAGACCATTTTGAATGACCGCGATCCGTCAACGGGCAAGAATCTTCAGTCGTTGGTCAGTGGCTTGGACATGCCCGTGGCGCTGCCGGACATTCTTTCCAGCGACGGCCGCTACCTGTATCTGCGGTCGCAGCGATTCGAACTCGACGGACGGCGTCCGGAACTGGCCCCGCGTCCGGTGACCGATCAGGTCGGCGACGATGTGCATTTGTTCGCGACCACGGGCTTCCTCGACGACAGCTGGTTCCACCGCTCCTATTGGATGTTCGGGCGCGCGACCTCGTGGGGCTGGGGCGGCTGGCCGATGGCTGCGCACTACGTGCCCTATGGGCGAATTCTCGCCTTTGATGAGGCCAACGTCTATGGCTATGGGCGAAAGCCGGAGTATCTGGCCCAGTCGTCGGTGCTGGAGTATCAAATCTTTGCGGCGGATAAAACCATTCGCGAAGAGTCCATCAAGCGGGCCCAGCGGGGCGATCAGGAAATGAATGCCAAAGGCAAGCAGAAAAACTCGGCGGTGGCGGATTTTGCCATGCGCAAGAGTTTTCCGCCGGAGTTGCGTGCCGGCGCTGACTTCAAGTGGAAGATGGAGAACCCGCCGCTGATCGCACGGGCGCTTGTTCTTGCGGGGAAAACGCTCTTTCTGGCCGGCCCTCCAGACCTGGTGGACGAAGAGCAGGCGTTCTTCAATCCCGACGATCCGACAATCCAGAAAAAGCTGGCCGAGCAGGATGAGGCCATGGAAGGAAAGAAGGGAGCGCTGGTGTGGGCGGTTTCAGCCGCCGACGGAAGCAAGAAGGGCGAACTGGCTCTGGAGTCGCCGCCTGTGTTCGACGGCATGGCGGCAGCCAACGGCCGTCTTTACATCGCCACGATGGACGGACGGGTGATGTGCCTGGCCGCCCGCGGCGGGGAATAGTCCCCCCGCCCCGCAACAGAAGGCCGGATCTATTGGTTTGTGGTACAAACTTGAGACCTGAGCGGCCAGGAACTACGAAAAGGTCGCCGCTGTATATTTGGGAGTAGCGGAGAGTCTGACCCGTCATACTTATCGCACCGTCCGTCCGGCTTGCGGTTTCTTGATCTCCCAGTACACTGTCCGCGTGAGCGTCTTCTCGACGGGTTCCGCGTTCAGTTTGCCCGGATCGAAATCCGTCCCGTCGCGCCACATCCGATAGCCGCCCTGTTGCCGATGTTGATAGAGGCCGCTGGTCGAGAGAGAAGGTGAGGTCGCACCTCGACAACCGAGCGAGGTTCCCCCGAAAACCAGGCGAAGCCTCCCGAAAAGCCGCAAGGGAGTATTCTAGCCTGCCGCGCCTTAATACACCGCGGCAAGCGCTCTACCTGAGGTTTCGCAAAACCATGTGAAGGATCAAGGGCTCTTGGAGGCCAGCCCACTTTTATGGATACAAACGGTACTTAGTTTGAATTTCGTTCGCCGTGTTCTTCCCCGCTTCAGCGGAATCTTCGGCTCGCGGCTTGCGCAAACTGACGTTCCCGCTGCAAGCGAGAAAAACATACGGCATACCAACGTGTGAACTGTGAGCGAACGTGTGGACGTGATGCGTGTTTCTACCGCGGCTTTCGGAACTCGACCCAGATGCCGTAGTTGATGTCGTCGGCGCCGGCGACCTTCGGTGTATGAATGCGGAAATCCGCGATGCCGGCCGCGCTTAGTGCGGCCCGAAGGTCGGCCTCCGTTTGCTTTATGTCATACTTCATACCTTTTGAAGCCTTGGCGCTTTTGGCCCGCTTCTGCGTCGTCGGATTGGCCGGCGCTATTCCACTTTGGGTTTGTGTGGCACCCGACTCTTGTCCTTCGCGAATCCTTCGGGCAACCTCAAGCGGAAGGGTGGTTGGAAATCCGCGCCCGATGTATGCAAGCCCTCCCGGTTTGAGGACCCGGTAGATTTCGGCAAAGGCGCGCGCGGGGTCTTCCCAAAGCCAGAAGGAGCCGCGCGAGACAATGACGTCGGCATAATGGTCGCGGAAGGGCAGCGCCTGCGCATCGGCAAATACTGCGCTGACACGATGGCCAACGCCGGCCGCTTCAGCCATTTTGTAAAAGTGCGGGAAAAAATGCGGGTTGATGTCGGCGTTGATCCAGTGAAGCCGCGTGCGTTTGCACAACTCGATGATGAGGCTGCCCGGACCGCTGCCCAGATCGATCCCGATGCCGGTCATCTCAGCCAGTTGAAAGTCCCGTACAATTTGCTCGGCCAGAGGCGCATACACGGGGGCGAGCGAGGTGCTCGCGGCGCGAATCATTCCTTCCGCTGCTTCCCGCGTATGCAGCGTGTCGTCGGGTGCGAGAAGTGGTTCGGCGGCAATCGCGGCGGCCAGCCCACACCCGAGCAGCGCGAGCGGCAAACACCTGCTCCGCGCTGTCCGACTTGTCTGACCTGTCTGAATTGTCTGACTTGTCTGATTTTGCCCTGTCATTTTTGCGCCGCAGGCTTTTTGCCTTTGCCGGCAGCTTTTTTGCCGCCCTGGGCCGTCGGCTTGTCTGTTGGTTTTCGCATTCGATAGATTGTCTCGGGATACTTTACCGGATTGTTCACCGTCAGGTTTTTCATGATATACAAGCCGGACTTGCCGGGGCAGATGACATCCAAATCCCCGTCTTTGTCTATATCCACGACTTGCACCTGCATGCCGACGCCGATGTGTTCGTCATAACTGATGACATGTTTGGTCCATGTCCTGGTCGGGCGATCCCACTTGTAGTAATACACACACAGCGGATCGAACGAGCCCGGATCATCGTCGCCATGGCCGCGCCACCGTTTGCCCGTGACCAGTTCGTTTTGGCCGTCGCCGTCGAGGTCAATCCACACCAGCGAGTGAGCTTGCGAAATAGGAACGGTCGGCACGTCGCATCGTGGCTGTGTGCGTGTGGTGTCAATATCGTGCTTGACCCATTTGCGCTCGCCGCCTTCGCGCGCCTGCTCGACCCAGTAAAGGCCATAGGTGTGGCCTTCGCCGTAGATGAGATCATTGTCGCCGTCGCCGTCGAGGTCCACCACAAGGATGGGGATGCTGCCGTCGGGAAACTCAAACTCGCGGTGCTCGATCCATTTTTCGCTGCGCGGATTTTTCGGTGCTTCCCACCAGCCTTCGCCGGTCACAAGGTCGGGCCGGCCGTCGCCGTTGATGTCGCCCTGGCCGAGGCCGTGCAACCATTTGGTTGCTTTACGGCCGCTCTCGTCAACGGGGTGCCGGACAAACTGGCCGTTGACCAGCTCATACCAACCGAGCGGACGGCGGTTGGGCACGACATCGAGTTTGCCGTCGCCATCCACGTCGAGACCGAGAATGCATTCGCAGCCGCCGCCGAGCTGGGGCGGCGTCGGCAACACATGTTTCGCCCACGTCGTGTATTCATCGTTGATGGTGCGGATTACCTTGTTCTTCGTGAATGGATTTTCATACCAGAAGATGTCCTTGTCGAACCATCCGGCGGAGACCACATCTATCGCGCCGTCGCCGTTGACATCCATGGGGATCTGGCCGTAGTTCATCAGGAACTCGCCCGTTTTCATAATGTCGTGCACGGGGCGTTTGTCCCAGAACGGCGCGCGATACCACGAGGGCAGACAAACCACGTCGAGCAGCCCGTCGCCGTTCACATCGAAAATGCTGCAGCCTTCCGACATGCCGCGGTCGAGAACCACTGTCTCCCATTTGATGGATTCGGCCGCCCTCGATTGCGCTGCTGCACTGAAAGCCAGAAGCATTGCGATTGAAATGTGCCAAAGTCTCGATTGCTGTGCCATGATGGCCTCCTTGATAGGGATCTTTATTATGCTTATTGCGCGTGTCAGCCGACAAGATGGATCGAATTTGGAACCTACTCCCGATTCATAAACTACTCATAAAAGCCAGAACCTACTTTCTCTCCGGAATTCCGGCAATCTTCCAAATCTTGTCCAACGACTCCTTCGTGGCCTTCACCGCCTCGGCTTCGGGCATCTTGCGCACGCGGTCGCTGAACGGCTCGACCATCACCGGGCCGTCGTAGCCGATCTTCTGCAAGCCCTGGAGGAAGCCCTTGATGTCAATGACGCCGGTCTCGCCCGGCATGGCGCGGCGGTTGTCAATTTGTTCGTCCACGGGAATGCCGGCGGGCGCGTCGTTGACGTGGACATCCACAATGGTTTTATTGGTCCATTTGTCAAAATCGCGTGTCGTACCGCCCGATGTATACCAGTGCCAGCAGTCCAGAAGCAGACCGACATTGCCCGTGCCGATGGCTTCGCACAGTTCGAGCATGCCTTGTGCGGTGTAAATGAATTCGTACTTGCGTTTGGCGCGCGAGGTCTTCGGCCCGACAAACTCCAGTCCCATCCGGATGTTTTGCTGCGCAAGAATTTTCGCCACTTCGCCCAGCCGCTTGCGATGAAACTCGAAGTTTTCCTTGAACGGCAGTTCGTCGCTGCCCGGTGCCAGATACGTGGAGGTGCGAAAACAGCCCAGCTGCGCGGCGGCCTTGGCCAGCGCCGGCAGCTTGGCCAAGCCGTTCTTGAACGTATCCTCGTCCTTACGAAAGTCCACTGGAAAGCCGAACGCACAGGCGTTGAGATAATGATTGGCCAGGCGGTCCTGGGCCTTCTCGATGCCGTAGGCGATCACCTCGTTGATGTTCACGTAAAGGCCCTGGAAACCGGCGTGTCCGGCCAGCTCGACCGCTCGTTCGAAATTGGCTTTCACCCCAATCGGCCCCGGATTGAATGCCTTGTACATGGCGCCTCTCCTTTATCGCTCTCTGGATTCTCCGACATGTGCGGCCTGTCCGACTTGTCCAACTCATAACTTCAGCGTCGTCTCCAACGTTTCGTTCTCTTTCATCATCTCGTCCCACGTCACGGTTCGGCCGCGATAAGCCGCCATACGGCCCAGTACTGACGTGAGCGTGCTAATGGCGCCGCGCTCGCCCGTGTTGACCGGCTTGCCCGCAGCAATCCCATCCACAAAATCGCGGACGTTCTTGATGGCGCCTTCCTGATAAATATTCTTGGTTTCGCCTCCCGGCCACGGGTTGTCTCCCGTGATCCTGACCGGCCAGCCGCCGCCGTAATGCGTGTCCACCGTGCCCTTCGTGCCGTAAATGCGGCAACACAGGTCGGAGTAGCCCAGCGTGTATTGCGCGGAACTGAAATCCATCAGCACGTCGTTGGGGTACCAGAATGTCACCAGGAAATGATCCCAGCAATCGCCGACATCCACACGCGCCTTGCGCCCGCCGGTTCCGAGCGCTTTCACCGGATGGCTCTGCAGGAGCCAGTTGGCCACGTCCAGGACGTGGATGTTCTGCTCGACGATGATGTCGCCGGAAAGTACTTTGTCGAACACCCAGTTGCGCAACCGCGCGGCGTCGTCGCTTTCGCCGGGCTGCGCGGGCTTTTTGGCCAGGCGGCCGGCAATGTAATACACCTGTCCGGAAACCGGAGTGCCGATGGCGCCCTCGTGAACGCGCTTGACAGCCTCGATGTAGAACTCGTTGGCGCTGGTTTGAAAGTCCACAAGGAAGGAAAGATTCCTGGCCTGGGCTTTCCTGGCCGACTCGAGGATACTCGTGCAGCCGGGCGCATCTACGGCCACCGGTTTGGCCATATAGACGTGCTTGCCCGCGGCAATCGCTGCGGCCGCCTGCACCGGATGAAAATAAGGCGGGCTTTCGATCAGCACCGCCTCGACGTTCGATTCGATCACCGCCTTGTAGGCATCGAGGCCGACGTAACAGCGTTTCTCGTCGAGCACGCCCGTTCCCTGCAGTTTGTCCAATTCGTTTTTCAGGGCGTCCACGCGATCCTTGAACGGATCGGCGATGGACACGATCTGCGCGCCGGTGTGTTCGGGGAAAAAGCGGCTGACAAAGCGCCCGCGCGAGCCGCAGCCGATCAGACCCACGCGCACCGATGAGTTGGCGGGCGCCCCGCGCACTGACCTTGAGTGAACAATCAGCAGACCGGCTGAGGTCGTGGCCGCAGCTTTCAGAAAATCACGCCGCCGAAGCGATCGCCCTTTCTTTTTCATCTTCGCGCTCCTTTATGGAAATGCGCAAATGAACGCGTTCTCGATCAAGGCAAACTGCTACTTGCCACGGGGGATTGCGGGAGGCAAGAAGAATGATGAACGCGAGAAGATGAATAAAAGGGATGAGGGCATCCCTCATCCCTTTCATGTCAGTCAGGCCTCGCTTATCTTTCTTTTTTCTTTCTCCAAATCTCAAAATCCGTCATTGTGCGATCGTGCACATAGCGTTCATGCAGGAAACGGCTGAGGGCTCCATTGTGCTCCAGTGCATCCTTGGAGGTCTCTGGATGATAGCGCCCGCGATCCTCCAGGACGACCACGAAAAACTCCGGCGGCGAACGGTCGAGATCGCCGAGGAATTCATTCCACCAGCGCGGATCGTTGGCCCGCGTCAACGGATAGCGAAAACAGAACCGCGTCGGCATGCGCCGATTCGCCAGCCATGCGAGGATGGGTCGAAAACCCCAGACAAAAATCGGCTGATCGGGCGTCGTGTTTTCTTCGAGGTATGCGGCAATTTCGCGCAAGTCTTGAAAACTGTAGCCGCCTTTTCCCGGCGCGCCCTTGAGCCAGAAACTAGCATAGTATTGTACTTGCGACACCCTGCCAGAAGCAACGGCCCGGAACTTCGTCCAGCGCTGGGCGAGGGTTTGGATAAGCCCGAAGACGACGAATAGGGCGAGCGCCGCAGTAAGGACTGCCCCGACAACATCGAGCGTTATCCCCCTCTCCCCTGCCGCGCGGCGTCCGAACAAGTTCCACGCGAGTCGAACGGAGCGGTCGGTCCCCAACGCCGCAAGAAACACCAACGGCGGCAGCAGCACAACGCAATGACTGCGCGCGAAACTGCCCTGCCAGAAAACCGTTCCGAGCGCCAAAGCGAACCCTGCCAGTCCCATTGCCGCGGCCGGGCGATACCGCGGGTTCGCAAGCGCAACAATGCCGGAGACAGCAAGCAGAGCCAAACCCAGGATCGGACGCAGAATGCCATACAACGCCCGCCAGAAATCGCTCCATCCGCGCAAGAGGCCCAGCCGCGAATGATAGCGAACATTGAAAACGATCAATGCCTCGTAGAGATCGCGCAACGCCCCGTTCCATGCATAATAGGCCAGCACGATGAGGCCGATTGCCGCCGCCCCTGCAGCCAGCATTGCCATATCGCGGGCGAAATAGTTCCATCGCTCGCGTTCGCGCCTCGCCGCACTGCGAATCAAAGGAAACACCCAAACGGGCGCGAGCATGAGTATGGTGGGCTTGAACCATATCCCAAGGCCGCAAAAAAGTCCCGCAACAAGAGGCGCGGCTAGCCAAACCGGTCCCCGATTGCCGCCCTGGGGTACTCTTCGGCAGCTGCATGCGGCCAATCCCGCCGCGAACATCAGGTTGACCCATGATTCTGGCTGCGCGCGCGACATCCAATCGAAAAACCCCGCGTAAAAAGCAAGATACAGAACACCGGCGATGGCACCGGCTCGCGCGCCGATCGAAACGTACCCCACAGCATACAGTGCCGCCGCCGCGGTCGTTGCCGCCAGCAGATCCAGCAACCGAATGCTCCACATCGCGTGTCCAAAAACGAAAAATGCCTTTGCATAGGCAAAATGAATGCCGGGCGGCTTATGATCGAACACGTCGCGGTGATCCACCGCACCTTCCAGCAACCGCTCCGCAATATATGCGTAAATCCCCTGATCCACGCCGAATGGCTCGGGCAGCGTCGGCACGCCGCACACCACTCCCGCCGCAGCGATGATCACCAAAGCAATAATATGCGCGCGATATCGCGGGACCCGCGCAAGCCGCGAGTCCTGTGTACATTCCTGGTCTCCTTTCTGTTCCTCTTTCATGATTTTACATTCATCATGCATCCTGATCCCTCAAACACTGCCGTCCCAATTCTCACCATCGTTGCGCCTTCTTCAATCGCCACCTCGAAATCGTTCGTCATACCCATCGAAAGATGGGGCAGATCGTATCCGGCGGCCACCAGCCGGTCGCGCAACTGCCGCAACCCGCGAAACACTGGCCGCACCGTCTCCGGATCCGCCGCCAGGGGAGCCATCGTCATCAAGCCGCGAACGCGAATGCGGTTGCACGACTTTGCGATCATCGCCAGGAGCGGCTCGACTTGATCGGGAACAAGCCCAAACTTGCTCTCTTCGCCCGACACGTTGACCTCGATCAACACTTCGACCGCGCGGCCTTCCGCTTCCGCCGCTCGCTGCAACGCTTCGGCCAACCGCTCGCTATCGAGCGAATGGATCATCGCAAAATGCCGCACGGCAGGCCTGGCCTTGTTGCGCTGAAGGTGGCCGATCAGGTGCCACACGGTTTCCGGCGGCAATTGCGGAATCTTTTCGATGGCCTCCTGCACGCGGTTTTCGCCAAGCGCATAGGGCCCGCACGCCAGCACCGCGCGGATTTGCTCGATCGTCCGCGTTTTGGTAACTACAATCAGTTGCACTCCCGCAGGATCGCGTTCGGCGCGCCGCGCAGCCGCTTCCATCCGCCGGTGAATTCGTTGCAGCCGTTCACGGATTTCGCTTTCCATATTGACACCGCTCCCCAGGGATTTCGACAATTCCATCTTGTTGGGTTTTGACTATGCAGGCCAACTCACCCCCGTCAACGCCGAAGATGCCGCCGCGCGAAAAGCTGTCAGTACTGGTACCGACGTTCAACGAGGAGGGCAATATTGGCGCCTGCCTGGAATCCGTGCGCTGGGCCGACGAGGTCGTGGTCGTGGACTCTTTCTCGACCGACCGCACGCGCGACATCGCCGGCGAGTTCGCCGACCGCGTTCTCGAACATGAATACGTCAACTCGGCGACGCAAAAAAATTGGGCCATTCCCCAACTGTCGCATCCATGGGTACTGATTGTGGACAGCGACGAGCGCGTACCACCGGCGTTGCGCGACGAGATTCTGGCCGTTCTCGAAAATCCGGGCGGCCTCGACGGTTTCCGCATCGGCCGTATCAACCACTTTCTGGGCCGGCGCGTCCGCTTTTGCGGCTGGCAGCACGACTGCGTGCTGCGGCTGTTTCGGCGCGATCTGGGCCGGTATCAGAACCGGGAAGTCCACGCCGATGTGATCATCGAATCAGGCCGCGTCGGACGCTTGCAAAACCAACTGCTGCATTACACCTTTGACAGCTTCGAGCAGTATTTGAAGAAATTCGACCGCTATACGTCTTGGGCGGCGGGCGACCGCGGGCGCCTCACGCGCCGGGTGCGCTGGCATCATCTGGCGCTCCGCCCCGCATGGCGCTTCCTGCGGCAATACATTTTTCAACTCGGCTTCCTTGACGGCCTCACCGGCCTTGTCCTTTGCTCTCTGGCCGCCTACAGCGTGTTTCTGAAATATGCCAAATTGTGGGAACGCCAGCAAAAAGAAGCAAACGGTGAAGGGTAAGAAGTCAGTTGTGAGCCGCAAGCAGGGAGATGCAAGAATTTGTCGGTATCGTTCGCTCCGACCATGTCGTCCGATTCCTCCATGAAAATTCTCATCAAATGTCCCAACTGGGTCGGCGATGCGATTCTTATCACGCCGGCGCTTCGCGCTTTGCGCCAGCGTTTCCCGGAGGCGCGCATCGCGGCCGCGGCACGGCCCTGGGTTGCTCCGCTCATGCGCACCAATCCAGACGTGAATGAGGTGTGGGAGGAAAGTCCGCGGAACGGCTGGGCGGGCTTTTGGCAGCTGGCACGCCGGCTTCGCGCCGCGCGGTTCGATTTGGGTATTGCGTTTGCCAACTCATTTGCGGCGGCGCTGCTGTTGTGGGCCGGCCGCGTTCGCCGACGCATCGGCTACGCGCGCGACCACCGCTCTCTGTTACTCACCGACCCAGTGCGCGTGCCCCCTCAACTTCTGCGCGACCACGAAGTGAAATATCATTTTCATCTCTTGAGCGCGCTCGGCGGCCTCCCGGAAACGATGCCGGCTCTGGTGCTGGAGGAGGCCCCGGCGGCCCGCGAAAAAGTCGCCGCCGTTCTGCGCGAACAAAGCATTTCCTCCGAAACGCCTCTTATCGGCTTGAATCCGTTGGCCTTCTATGGAAGCGCGAAGCGCTGGCCGGCCTCGCGTTTCGCTGCCGTGGGCCGACGCCTCGCCGATGCGCTGAACGGCATTGCGTATGTCGCGGGCACGGCGTCGGAGAAGTCGGCCGCACAGGAAGTGTGCGATGCCGTCGGAGCGTGCGCGCGAAATTTTTCAGGGCTGTTCAACCTCCCCGAGCTGGTCTCCCTGATCAAGCGCTCGATGATTTTTGTGACCAACGACTCGGGCGCCATGCATATCGCCGCAGCTCTGGGCGTGCGCACGGTCGCAATCTTCGGCGCAACCGACTGGGTGAAAACCTCGCCGTGGAGCGGCAATGCCGTGGTCGTGCGGCACGACACAGCCTGCGCTCCCTGCATGTTGCGCGCCTGCCCCATTGACCATCGGTGCCTGCGGCGCGTGCAGGTCCACGACGTACTCGATGCGATTCGGCGCCGGTGGCCTGAGTTGGCTCTGAGCGCATAAACCCGCCTTCAGGCGGTTTTCTGTAAACCACGCGAAGCGTGGACGACGCGCGGAACTACACTGCAATCGCATGTTGCCGTCTCTGACCATCCTTCATGTAGACACAGCCGCGGACTGGCGCGGCGGGCAAGCCCAGGTCGAGGCGCTTGTGCGAGGGTTGGCCAAACGCGGCCACCGGAACACGCTCGTTACCCCGCCGGGCAGTCGGCTGGCCGAGCGTCTGCGCAACGGTCCCGACCACACGGAATCCGCCGAATTAGACAGGTCTGCCCAATGGCCTGCGGCCGGCGGCTGGCGGATTGTTTTCAACGCCGCCCGCGGCGAGTGGGACTGGTTTTCGGCGCGGCGGCTGCGTCAAATCGTGAAATCTGCCCGGCCCGACGTGATTCACGCCCACTCGGCGCTGGCCCACGCGATGGTGTGGCTGGGCTGCGCGGGCCGTCTCGCTGTCCCGATGATGGTATCGCGCCGGGTGGATTTTCCCGTCGGGGACAACTGGCTGTCGCGCCGGAAATACCGGCATTCGGCGTTTTCCTATCTGGCCATTTCCTCGGCGGTGCGCGAGGCGTTGATCCAGGGCGGTGTGGCGTCCGAGCGCATTTTTCTTGTCCCCAGCGGCGTGGACCCTGCGAAGTTCACGTATCAGGCCGACCGGTCGGCCGCACGCCGTGCGCTGGGCGTCGGAGACCATGAGTTTCTGGTGATCAATGTAGCGGCCCTCGTAGATCACAAGGATCAGGCGACACTGATCCGCGCCGCTGAAATTGCATTTCGGGAAATGCCCTCTCTGCGGTTCATCGTGCTGGGAGAAGGTGAATTGCGAGCTGCCCTCGAGACCCAGATTGCGCGCGCAGGCCTCGGCGACCGCTTTCGGCTTCTGGGCTTCCGCAACGATGTCGAAGAGTGCCTCGCCGCGTCCGATCTCTTTGTTCTTTCCTCGCACCTCGAAGGCATGTGCACCTCGCTGCTCGATGCCATGCTGTTGGGGAAGCCGATCGTGGCCACGCGCGCCGGCGGTGTGCCGGATGTGGTGGTGGACGGCGAAACGGGCCTGCTGGTCGGCGTTCGACAGCACCAGCAGTTGGCGGCGGCAATTGTGCGGCTGGCGCGCGAGGCGGATTTACGCGCGCGGCTGGCCGCGGCAGGCGCACGGCGCGTGCGCGAACGCTTTACCCTATCGCGGACGGTAGACTTGACCCTCGAAGCCTACCGCAAAGCGTTGCACCAGACCGCCGGAATCTGACCTGGCCACGGGGCGCTGTATCCGCTCAGATCGGCGCGCGCAAATAGCGTTCAAATGTCTCGATCCACAATTCGGCTATGCCGCTCATGAAATACTGCTGCACGTGCCGCAGATTGAACTGGCGGATTTCAAGTGCCTTTTCGGGGTTGTCGAGCAGTTCGTTGATGCGCCGGACAAGGTCTTCGCCGTCGGGTTCGAGCACCAATCCTGTTTTTCCGTGAACCAGAAAATCAGCCTGCCCGCCGACCACGGGCGCGATAATCGGCAGGCCGCACGCCATTGCTTCGAGAAAGACCAGTCCGAATCCCTCGTGCGAGGAGAGACTGATATAGGCATCGCAGGCGGCGAGATACTGAAACTTCTTTTCCCCCCACATTTCGCCGAGCAGTTCGACGCGGCTGCCAAGGTCGAGCGCGGCGATCTTCTGCCGCAGAGGCTTTTCTTCGGGACCCGAGCCGATGATAAGCAGCCGCAACTGGGGATCGGTGGATTGCGCGAAGCGTTCCAACAATAAACCGAGACGTTTGCGGCGGATCAACCGCGCAATGGTAATGCAGTAAAAAGCGCTGCGGTCCATGCCCAGCAGGATGCGGTCGAGCGGTCGGAATTGCGGGCGTGCAATGCCCATAGGCAGGACATCAATTTCAATGTTGCGGCGGAAAAGGGCCCTGGCGCGATCCCGGACATCGCTCGACCAGGCCGTATGCCAGCGCGAGTGAGCCATGACCCATCGCACCATTGCGCGCGTAAAAAAATGCCGATGGGGCGAATACCATTTCGACGGATCGTACACGTCGCCGCCGATCATCGTAAGAATATTGGGGATGCGATATCGGCGGCTGAGCAGAACGCCGGTGGGACCGGAGGGAATGGCAAACCAGGTGTTGATGAAGTTGAAATGGTGGTCTTGCAGGAGGCGTGCGCCGCGTGCATAGCCCATCGGCAGAAAGGAAAACATCGAGGCCATCGAGGCTACGGCGCGGTTGCGCCGGCCCAGCACGGGAACGCGATAAATGGCAGCGTTGCCCTGCATCTCGAAGGCTGGCAGCCCGCGCGCGCCGGATGTCAGCACCGCCAGTTCATGCTGATCACTCAGCTCTTGCACGAGTTGCTGGAGCGCCACGCCGCCGCCGCCGCCCAGCGGCGGATACTCGTAGTTGACAAACAGAAGTCTCATTTCGGCCGGTCCTCGATCGCCGGCGGACTCAGCACGTCGGACGGAATGGTCTGCTCCCACAGGCCAGGGGGCTTCCAGGTCGCACGGATCATGCCGCCGAGGGCCTCGTTGAAATAGCGAACAGCAAAAGGATACACGCCGGCGCGGGGAATTTCAAGAGATGTTGACATGCGGCGGCGCGCATGAACGCCCCCGTTGGCGAGAATAATCTTATTGTCAAAGGCCAGCCATGAGCCGTCGTCCGATTCGAGCGCAAAGTCATAGCGACCCGGCCGGTCAATGCGAATACGGCCGAACCACTCGACACTGAACGGCGCGGGCAGCGGCATCTGAAGCGTCCAGTCGAACTCGATCACAGCATCTTTTCGTTCAAAGGCCGGAGGCCCCTTCCAATCGCGGTTGGCGTAGTATTTTCCGAGAAGGCCGCCGCCTTTCGCCAAAGATCTTTTCTGATGAAACGCGTATAGCGGAGGCGCGACGGCAATGGCAGCAAGAAACAAAAACCACGCGGCGATCCAGACATATTTCCAGCCTTCTGGATGGATTCGCGGCGGTTGGCGCGCCGGCGAAGTCTCTTCGGCCAAATCTGCCGTCGCCCGTCTCTCGCCCGCATCTGAAACGCTTCGCCCTGCAGTCAGATAAACCAGGCTCGCACCACTGATCAGCCAAAACAACAACAGCGGAAGAAGCTGAAGCGTTCCCGGCAGACCGGCAATTTCGCCGAGATTAAATGCCGTCGAGCTGCCCACTACCGGATGCGCCGCCGGATCGAACAAGCCCAGACGGTTGAGCGAGAAGTTGCCGCGCAGATAGTTTGGCAGGAATAAATCCCGCGCCGGATTGCGATACTCATACGGAACGCGCGGCTCGACGGCCGTAGCCAGCAGCATATAGAAAATCGAAAGCAGAAGGAGCGGCGCAAACACAAACCACCATCGCCGCACGGCAAAAGCCAGCGGGAGGGCCAGAAAAGGAATCATCGGCACCAGATGGCGCGGCCCGACCGACCACGCCCCGCCCCAATAGACAATGCTGTCGCCGTAGCAGGCATTGAAAGCAAAATAGGCCGACGCCATCGCGGCGACCAAAACCGCTTCTACGCGAAAGCGCTTTTGGCGAAACAGCCAGACCAATCCCGGCAGCGCCAGCCACAGCACCGGATTGCACGCATAAATCCAGCCTCGCTCCATGCCGACGTAAAGCAGGCCGCGCTGGGGCCGGATTGTAATTTCCTGCAACACGTCGAGAAAGTTTCTCCAGCCCGGCCAGTAGACGCCGACATAGCCGCGGGCGTGGCCCGGAAATGCCGCCGCCGCGCCGGCTTCGGCGTAGGCTTCATAGGGAATGTAGAACCATTTGCCAAACGCCAGCAGATTGTAGGCGCCGAGCACGGCCAGACCGAGGGCCTCTCCCGCAAATAAAGCTGCGATCGCCGCCGCCGACCTGCGGAGTCCAACCGACGGCAACGACGCTGCGCCGGCCAGCCGAGGCTGGCTGGAAATAAAGTATAGGGTCAGAAGCACAACCAGCAGAACTGTTGGATATTCGGTGGCCACTGTAAACCCGCACAACGCGCCGGCCAAAGCGATTTGCCCCAGCGGCCCATGCATCCTCCCTGGCCCCTCGTGCCGATGCCGGAACAAAATCCAGAACGCCAGGACCAGTTGGGCGGCGGCTTGCTGGTGGCTGAAAAACAGCGTGGAAAACGGAAAACAAATCGTTCCCAGCCACACAGCCACTACCGCCAGCAGCGAGAAGAAACGCTCGCCCGTTGCTCGCCGCAGAACAGCATACATGGCCAGCGCGGCCAGCGCCGACAACAACCCGACCGTCGTAATTGTCGTAAGATAAGCCACCCAATGCCAATAAAGCCATTCCGCAATCGGAAGCGCCTTCAGGATCAGCATCCACAAGGCAAATGCGGGCAGAGCCAGAAGCGAGCTGCCGGGCGCTTTGTTCGGATAGACGTGCGCCGTCCCGTCGGGCCGCCGGATCGTGACCACGTCGGCTGTGTTGTAGCGGGCGAATTCATCAATATAGAGAACGCCTTTCTGCAGAATTGCGCGGGTCTGATCGAACCGCGCCGCCTCGTTGTGCTGGGAGGACTGATAAAAATAGGCGTAGGTAAACCAAAGAAAAATGCATAGCAAAACTTCGACGCGATCGGCGCGAAACATGCGCCCGATTTGGAAAGATGAGGGGGGAGACAGGAAGGCGGAGGGATCCGGAGAGGGTGCCGGCGGATGACGTGCCGAGGATTCAGGGTTGCACACCTCCACACAGGAATGGTCCGGGAGGTTCATCCCGCATCCCTCGACCTTCATTCCGAATCCTGCTATTTCACACACGCTCGACGTACGAGCCGTCGCGCGTATTGACACGGACAACGTCGCCGGTGTTGCAGAACAGCGGCACCTGGATGACAAGACCCGTTTCGAGCGTGGCCGCCTTCGTTACATTTTGCACGGTGTTGCCGCGCACCGCAGGCATGGTCTCCGTAATCTTGAGGTCCACTTTGGGCGGAAGCTCGACGCCGATGGCGCGGCCTTCGTGCAGGGTCACCGTAATGGTGGTGTTTTCCTTCAAATAGCCGGCGGCGTCGCCTAACAAATCGCGGGGCAAGTGGATTTGCTCGTAAGTGGTTTCGTCCATGAAAACATAGTCGTCGCCTTCGCGGTAAAGGAACTGCATGTCGCGCAGTTCAAGATCGGCCAGTTCCAACGGCTCGGCCGTAGGAAAGTTGCGTTCGATCACCTTGCCCGTGGTGATGCTTTTCATGCGAATGCGCGCGATGGCCCGGCGCTGCTCGCGTTTGTAATGCTCGGCGCTCACCACCACCCACACATCTCCGTCCAGAACCAGTTTTTGGTTGGCCCGGACATCTCCAGCCATGATTTGCATGGTCTTTTCCATACCCCCATTAAAAGAAATCTATGGTCTTATCCTTGCCAAGCATCGCATTGTCAAGACTGTTTGCCGATTACCGGCTCCGGCGGTATTCGTCGAGCCACGCCATCTGAATGGCCTCGAGTTTGCTTTCGTTCGAAGCGTCCGGCGCGTCGTCAAAGCCGTCGAGTTCGCAAACCCACCGATGCAAATCCGTAAAACGAACCGTCAGCGGATCGAGATCCGGGAACCGCTCGGCAAGGGCCAAGGCAATATCTTCAACGTCGGTCCATCTCATGTCGGCTTGCTGCACGCAGAAGGTCATCCACACCGCCATAACTTGCGATAGTGCGAGAACGTTTTGTCGCGGCGTACTTTTTCCGCCAAAGCCTCCGCCCATTCCGACACGCGCGCCATCAGGCGCTTGGACTGGCGCGGCTTGTTCGTTGTCAGCACATATTGGCAGAGAAGGGGAAAAGTGATCGAGGCGCAACTATACACCACGACGTTGTTGATCGCGGCGTCCTTGATTTTGCCCCACGATTTAGCTTCCTGAGGCGTGGCACCCGACAGGCCGCCCCAGTGCGGCGCATCGGTAGTCAACTGGATGAAGTAATCGTGGCCTTGCTTGGAAAAATCGTGGAGAATCTGCGACAACGTTGGCTGCGTCTGCATGTAAAAGTTCTTGGGATGCCCCCCGCCGATTTCGACTGCCCCGTTTTTCTTCGAATTGCGGACAATCGCGGTCGTCTCAATCACATCGCGCAACGGATCAATTTGAATCGGTTTGCCTAACAGGTAGGGAACGATCAGGTTCATGGCAATGGAACTGTCGCCGGGTGCGCTGCAATAGATGGGCACATCGAAGCGGGCGGCCGCAGCCAGAAGCGATTTTTCAGGATGGGGCGCCTTCTCGCAGACCGCACGTCCCAAGGCATAATGCAACTGGGCGGTAGAAATGGGGTTGCGGGATTCGATCTGCGCGAGCGCCTCCAAAATCACGCGGTCGGTGGCCAGAAGCGTGTCTCCGTCCGAGATAAAGGTGTCATAAATGCGGGCAATCCCTCGCTCCGCCAGTTCATTGTCGTCTGCATAAAAAGTTCCTTGAACAACAGGACAGCCAAACGGCCGATGCAGATCATGATACAAATTGGCACCCGTGGAGATGATAAAATCCACAAACCCGTTCTCGATGAGCGAAATAATCGGCCCGCTCATGCCGATGGGCGTCATCGCCCCGGCTAATGTCAATGCAACGGTTGTGTCTTCGCGCAGCATCCGCGAATAGAGCTGGCAGGCCTCGGCCAGGCGGCGGCCGTTGAAACCCGATTGGGCAAACACCCTGTCCACCATCTGCGGAACGGATTCATTGCCCTGCAGCTGAAGCGGTTCGATCATGCGCCCTTCGAGGCGGCAGGGTCGCGTTGGCCGATCCTTCCCCATTCGGTATTCTCCTTGTAATGTATTCGTTAGCCACTCTCGAGCGTTGCGCGGCGTGCAACGGGGAATAGAATATGGGGGGCCGCTTGCGCCCTGGTCAACTGGTTTCGACACCTTTAGGCTGAAACTGCCAACTGGGTTTCTTTTTTGTTGATTTCTCCCCAGCAGGCTGTTTACCAAAAAGCGGTTTCGTTTTTTGAGAACTGCGAAAGTTTCTTTTCCCACGCCGTCAAACAGGAGGCCATCATGGGACTGCTGGAGCAAATTGCACACTGTGTCGTTCGGGGCAAGGCCAACAAGGATTCGAACTATCCACCGGATATGAAGGGTCAGCCGGGGGTTTTGGAACTGACCCGACAGGCCATCGAGGAGGGAATTCCGGCGGTCGAGATTCTTAATCAGGGGCTGGTGGCCGGAATGAACGTGCTCGTACAGAAATTCCGCGATTGTGAAATCTTTCTTCCGGATATCATGATCTCCGAGAAGGCCATGAAGGCCGGCATGGATCAGGTGCGGCCGTTACTGGTTGCGCAAGGCGTCAAACCCCTGGGAACGCTGATCATTGGGACGGTCAAAGGCGACATGCACGACATTGGGAAGAACGTTGTGGCG
>JADFCW010000158.1 GCA_017161705.1 Candidatus Sumerlaeota bacterium
GACGCGGGCGAAGGTAGCGTAGGGGCCGAGGCCATCGGCGAACAGTCGGCCCAAGTCGTCAATGTCGGCGCGGAGGATGCCGAGTTTCTTGTCGCCTACGGCCTCGTTGGCGAGTTCCTCGAAGGTGATCAAGCCTTCGGACTCTTTCGATTCAGGGTAGTGGTTGCCCAACAGGCGATAGCCGATGGAAATTGAAGGCGAGGTTGTGATTTGACCGAATCCATCGGTGATAGAAGAAGGTTCATACTCGTTGATCGAGATCACGGCTTTCAGTCGTTCTACTTCGCCCGGCAGCAGATCGAGGTTGTCGGCGACATGCAGTTGGCAACCGAATTCTGCGAGAACGGCGTTGTAGTCATCGCGACGCGGGGTGCTGTCGGGGCGCAGAAAGAGCAGGTATTTCGCCTTGCGAAGGTTTTTGCCCAGGTCACCGAATGACTCGCAAAGCGAGCATGCGTTCTCCGCACTGCGCTGGTGCTCGGTTCGGCAGACGGGACAGCGGTCGGCTTCCCCGGCGTCATCGAGATGCCCGAAGACATCGTCATAATCGCCGCGGGCGAGTTGCGAAAACTTCTGCCGCTTGGCCCGGTCGGCCGCACGAATAACCTCGATCCATTTGGCGGCAATGCCCGTGCGCGTGTTCTCCGATGTGCCACGTTCCAGTTTGAAATCGTCCATGCAAAGAGCCGCTTCGCCGAGGACGAGAACAAGGCCGCCGTGGAAACACTTCAGCCGGGCGTTGATCTGCTTTTGAAGACTGGAAATTGCCGGACCCGTTGCCGGTGCAAGAAGATAAAAGCGGCCACCGGAGCAATAGATCTGACATGTGCGGTTGAGTTGGAGTTCCTCGCAGACAAAGTCGGCAATGATTTCGCAAAGCAACTGTATGAAGAAGGACCGCCCCTTCAGCGTGCGCGCCGCATGCTCGCCGGCCAAGTTGTAAATAAACCGCTGAATGCCCGACATGTCGCCCCCGATCAGACGGAAAAGCGGCGTCCGGCATTGCTCGCCGCCCTGCCGAAACGCTGTTCTCAGGCTTTCCAGATCGGCGGCAGAAAGGTCTTGAGCCGCCAGGCAACTGGCAACTGCCGCTGTGATTCGGGAATGGTCGAAGAGGGAGATGTCGGGAACAGTTCTTGCGCCGCTCCACGGCGTGGCGGAAGGAATGCGGGCAAGGTATTGCGAGAGGAGATGGTAAAGGGTGTTCACGTTCAAGACCGATTGGCGAAGGCTTCGGACACAGGACTCAAATTCGTTCCAGAGATGCCGGTATGCTTCCGCCGTGTGGGCGGTGCTTTCTTCAGCCACCGGGAAAAAGGCGTCGGCGTCGCCAAAATCGCTGCGCCTTTGTAGCAGAAAATTCCTTGCTGCGGGAGCCGCATCCGGCGAGAGGTTCACCTGGCCGAAAACGGACCGGAGAGTCGAAGCCCCGGGACCCGTTTCCGCTTCGGCTTCGTCCTCCCGCCGTTCGCCGCTGCTGAGCCAGTCGGCAAGCGAAAGGGCCAAACCGATCCGACGAATCCCTTCATCCAATTCGTCTGGCTTGTGATGAGCCGTGATGGCCTTTGCCAATGATTCCTTTTCCGGAAAATCCGGCATACACTCGAGCACAAAAGCGCCGCTCCAGGCGGCGTGGACATGGCTGGGCCCGCCATCGGAATTCTTCGGCAGGTATTGCTGGAGATGCGATTCCCAGAGGCGTTTGCCGCCAGGACGCTCCGTGGGATCGCAGGCCCTTTGCCAGAACTTGCCGATGTCATGAAGCAATGCTGCAATCACGGTCAGTTCCGCTGCATTCATTTTCTCCCTCCACATCGAGAGTGTATTTGCCAAAGCCAAACGTGCTGAGTTTGCCGATGTGTACATGCCCGGCTATTCGCAAGACCGGAAGATACTTGGCGGGAACGCTGATGTAGGTTATTGCTCCCCAAATTCCGCCGATGTTCATCGCGGTCTTCTGGCGCGAGCTGAATCGCTTCCACTCTACCCAACGGACCTGCTGAGCTTCGGTTCGGACCGTTTCCGCCTCTTGAAGGTAGGACCGAAAGTCCAGCTCTAGCGGTGCGCCGCAATAGAAGTATTGGAGTTGCGCCAGACGCCGAAGCGCGGAGCCGACCAATGTCCGAAATGCGACATGATCGGCAATCTGGCCTCCCGACTTCACGCGGAGCGGCGACCGGAAATTTAGATGAATTCTTGGAATGACAGCCGCTGGACTGGTTGCGAACTGGCTTCCGCGCGCGACTTCTGGATCACGAATCCTTCGTTGGCTGTTGGCATCATAAAGAGTGCGGGTTTCAAAACCCGGGGTATCTTGAACAATTCGCTCAATCCTATAACGAACACGTTGTTTGCCCAGTCCGGCCTCGCCCAATTTCATGAAAGAGTAGATCAGGTAAGAGAACGAGTGGGTCGCTCTGCCAATGAGCACAAGCCGAAAAGTCCGCTGCGCGGCGTTCATTGTGCGGAAGTTGTCATCGCTGAAGTCCAAAACAAAGGGCCGGGGGATTTCCCTGAGACTCCCATACACTGAATCCGCCGCGTTGCGGTGGGAGTCAAAAACCGCGGCGTAGGTGCAACTGTGCTGCAGAATGCATCTCGCGCACTCCTCGCGCGGGGCCACGCAGACCGTCTTTTTCAACATCACTCCAAGACCGCCGCGAAAAACCGACCCGATCCAACCGGCGATTTCCAGCGGTCTTTCCAAAGTGAGATGGATTCGGGCCGCGGCAAACGTAAAATTGCACAAGTCAGGGACATTTCCGCCTGCGGAAACCATGGTCTCTCCCTTTTTCTCTTGGGATTGGACCCCGCCACAAACCAAACAGGATCATTGTATACTTGTTGTAAGACTTCTCTTTTCCAGTAAGCGGACTTCTTTGTAAAGTCGTCTCCAAGAAGCAAGAAAAAAATCCTTTTTCCGGGGGAAAAGCATTTACCAAATGTTTTGTTTCAACAAAAAAAGAACGCAGGTGCATCTCTGGAAATCGGGAGACGGTCATGGGAAATAAAGTTGCTATATGGGAAAGAGAGTTTTGTCCGCAAAATTGAATTGACAAGCGGCGAAGCGTCTGATAAAAGGCGACAAGTTTTCTGAAAAAGGATGCTTGGAGAAGGATACTATGGTGCTATCCAGCGGCCCCCGAAAAAGGCCGCTTCACGGTCTGATTTTCTTTGTCCTGGCTTTCCTGATTTTCTCCGTCCTGTCTTGGATTTTGGGCGATCCCTATGAGTCGGACGATACGGCGGCGACCGCGCGGCGGTTTGGCATGGACGCGCCCCCGGAGCGTCACGACTTCGACAAGATTGCCCACGACAACTGGATTTACTTTTTCGTGCACGGCAACCTGCCCTACACGATCGAGGCCACGTCGGTTTCGGCCGCCTGCGACGTGACACTGGCCGTCTATGCCGACACCGACTCGTCGCCCACGCTGCTTCGGTTTGCCGACGACCGCGCCAACGGGAAGGACGAGTTCATCCACAAGTGCGGCAGGGCGGCTGCCGCTTTGCCGTATAGGTCCATCCCACGACAAACTATGGCCAAGGCCTTTACGGCCGCCTTAGAAACATGGCTTCTCTTGCCCAGTGTGATATTAACGTCGGAATGGGGAATCCCAGTATGCCGAGATTTGGCGCACATGTCTCCATTGCAGGCGGTATAGACAAGGCTCCTGAACGGGGCCGGCGTGCTGCCTGCGATGTCATTCAGATATTCACCAAAAGCAACGTTCGCTGGGCTGCACCGCCACTGGATACCGAAACCTGCATACGCTTTTCGGAAAATCTCCGGCGATACGGCGTTTCGCTTGCCTTTGCCCACTTCAGCTACCTGATCAATCTCTGTTCGGCCAGTTCCCAGGTTCGCCGCCGGTCGCGCGAGGCTCTGGCCGTCGAGATGAATCGCTGCGCGCAACTGGGGCTGCCCTATCTGGTCGTGCATCCCGGCTCGTTCGGCGACGGCAGCCGGCGGCAGGCGCTGGATCAAATCATTCACGGCCTCACGTGGGCGGCAGACCGAGCCGCGACAGCCTATCCGGGCCGCCTGCCGACGGTACTGCTGGAAACCACAGCAGGGCGGGCATCGGAAATCGGCGGCCGGTTTGAAGAACTGGGTGAATTGCTCGCCGCCATCGGAGGGCGGATGGAAATGGGCGTTTGCTTCGACACGTGTCACGTGTTCGCCGCCGGTCGGCCGCGCTGTCGGATGCCATCGCCTCTGCGTGTTCCATCTAAACGACAGCACAGCGCTATTGGGGGCGCATTCCGACCGACACCAGCATATCGGCCGAGGCAAGATCGGCCTCGAGGGATTCCGCGCCCTTGTCAATGACGCGCGGTTTGCTCACTGCCCGATGGTTATCGAAACCCCGAAGGGAAAAACCGAAGCCTTGGACAAATCGAACCTGAGACGGCTCCGCGGCCTGGTCGAGGCATAGAAATTCGCTGCTGGCCGTCCAATTGCGACCCTCCGTTCATCAACCGCACTTCCCGGACATCCATCCATCGCAGCCTGTGGCCACATCCCCCTTTCATCCCTCTGTCCACGAGAGATGAAAGGGGGATACTTGGGAAGCAGACACGGGTTTTGGTCAGATCATTAAACGAAAAAATCCGAGACTGGCGCTTGACGTTTGGTGTCACGAAACGTCGCATGCGACAGGGAATGGGAGGGAGAGAAGCGACAGAATGGCTCATTAAGGAATTACTCTGGCTGAATTGTCGCCCATTCTGGCACATTCGTGGAGAGCCTTAAATATCATAAACTCAAAATGAGATTAAGCAAAAAGGATAAGTCAAATAAATGACAATCATAATAATTAATATAATTAATATATACTTCAAAAATATTTGGGATATTTATTTTAAAAATAGAAATAAAATGTATATGATAATAAGGCATGATAATTGCTTATAAAAATAGGCAGTTGCGGAATACCAGGGAATAACAAGGAGAAAGAAAGTCATGTTGAATGAGTTGCAAAATGTGGTTCGGTTGCACGAGTTGGAATTCGGACAGGATGCCAATGCCAGTCTAATTCCAAATCGCACCGAGGCGGAAATGGCACGCTGTCGAGCGGAAGTCAGACCGGCCATCCTGGCTCGATACGAGCGGCTGAAGGCGCGTTATTCCCAGACCGCCGTGTTGGAGGCCGAACAAGGAATATGTCCGGGTTGCCGGATTGCGCTGCCGCGCTATCAAATCGAGCAGTTGAAGAGAAGTTTGGTATTTTGCGACCGGTGCGGCCGGATTCTTTACCACCCGGACGCGGTCTATCGCATGTATGCATAAGGAGTATTGGGGGCCTCCGTCAGGACAGCGGCACATCCAGGGCGTGCCATCCCTTTCGCGCGGTCCCAACGCGGGCGTCTGGAAACAGCCCAGGCGCTCGCGTTTCGCTTTTTACCGGTCCGCCACCGGCAAAAAATATGGGAAAGATATTCGGCGTGGAAATGACAGGTAGTTGTTGGCTTATGGGCGATATCTCCCTTTTTCTTTCAGCATCCGGTCGAACATTTCCAAAATGCGGCGCGTGTTGTGTTCCCAGGCATGGCGTTCGAGGACGCGGCGCCGGGCGCGACGGCCCATCTCCAAGCGCTCGGCGGGATTGCGATGCAGCCGCAGCAGGCATTGGGTGAGTTCGCCGACATCGCCCGGACTGAACAGAAGGCCCTCCACGCCGTCGGTCAACACATCCTGAACAGGCACGAGGCGTGGCGCGACCGAGGGCTTTCCCATCGCCTGATATTCAAACAATTTGGTCGGCGAGGCCCATTCCAACGAGCCGGGAATGACAGCCACGTCCATAGCGGAGATGTAATGCGGCACCTCGGTGTAGGGCACGCTGCCGGCAAAGATCAGATAATCGCCCAAACGGCGCGCCTGCACCATCTCGCGTTCCTCTTGAACCTTTTGCTCGTCGCCGCCAATAATCAAAATGACCATTGCCTCGTTTTCTGCTTTTAGGCGCTCGGCCACATTGAACAGGAGCTCGATGCCATGCCATGCCGTCAAGGTGCCGACATAGCCGACAATCGTTTTCCCTTCGAGCTGGAAGCGGCTGCGCAAATCCGCCGGCGGCACGTCGGGATGAAATCGCCGTACGTCCACGGCCATGGGCATGATCGTAATTCGCGCGGGATCCATTCCGCGCCGAATAAACGCATCCCGCAGCGGAGAAGACACGACAATGACCGCCGGGGCCGACCGGACGATGCGGTTTTCCACCCACAGGGCAATTCGAGGGAAATGGATCCGGTGTTTTTGTTCTTCGACCAGCAGCGAGTTCACCTCGAGAATCCGAGGAAGATCGAACCGCCGCGCCATTTGCATGCCAGCGGTCGAATACAGAGAATAGCGCTCATACAGAACATCGGGCGAGCGCTCGCGGATAATACGCGACAATGCCTGAACCATTCGCCGATTGTAAAGATAGTAGCGCAGATCGCTTCCAATAGCACGCGAGCGCAGCGGGGGTACCTCGATGATTTCCTGATCGCGGTATTCCGAGACGTCGTTGCCGCGACGCGGCGTGACGATAAAAATGTCGTGACCCGCCTCCCTCAGCGACCGGCAGGTCTCGCGCACGTGCGTCGAGCATCCCTTGCGTCCCAGAATCGGTATGCCGTAGTCCGCGCACAAATAGCAGATTTTCACAGGCAAATCTCCAAATGGAGCCAAATGGCAACCACGAGCACTTCTTGATTCCTGGAAGTCCGACCAAGGAGTCGGTCACGCCATACGGTACAACTGGGGAAAATGGGTTGCCTTTTCGATCAAACGGGTCATTTGGCGAACCGCCTCGGCCATGCCGTAAAGCACCGCATAGCTGACGATCGTATGGCCGATATTCAGTTCGTTCATCCCCTCGATAGCGGCGACGGGAAGCACGTTTTGATACGTAAGACCGTGGCCGGCATTGAGAGTCAATCCCATGGTCCGCGTCAGCGCCGAGGCCGTGACAAGAATCTGGTATTCCCGGCGCCGGTCATCGGGCGTGCGGGCGTTTGCATAAGCGCCGGTATTCAGCTCGACCGCCTCGGCATCGGTCGCGCCCGCGGCTTCAATCTGCAAGGGATCGGGATTGATAAACAGGCTGACAAAAATGCCGCCGTCGCGAAGTTGCCGCGCGGCATCGGCAATGCGTTTTTGCTGGCCGGCCACGTCCAATCCCCCCTCGGTGGTGATCTCCTCGCGCTTTTCCGGAACGAGCGTCACCATGTCGGGTTTGACTTCGAGCGCAATGCCGATCATCTCGGCAGTGGCAGCCATTTCAAGATTGAGGCGGGTTTTGACGGTCTGGCGCAGAATCCGCAGATCGCGGTCCTGAATATGGCGCCGGTCCTCGCGCAGGTGGCACGTGATGCCGGCGGCGCCGGCGGCCTCGCAGATCATTGCGGCCGTCACCGGATCCGGCTCGAACGTTCGCCGCGCCTGCCGCACCGTGGCGACGTGATCAATGTTGACGCATAAGAGAGCCATGTCAGTGTCTCTTGCCGAGCCGATTGTTCGCCCGCGAAAGCGGGAACTTCGCAGGGTCCCGTGGATGCGCCGTTTTTCTGTTGTCCGCTCCGCGGTCAGACCCAAAGAGATGGTTGTTCGCAACGCGGAACATTGTCAAGACTGTCCGACGCATCCGCGCAAGCGATACGGTCGGGATGGAACGCGGCCGTCCAGGGGTGGAGAACCGGACTCGCCAGGCCCGCCGTTAAGAAAATCTCCTTCCGATCAAAACCGCCTGTTGCAGCCATTCCAAGACATTTCGACGTCATCGGGCACTCCTGTCCCACCCCTCATGGGCAAGACGCCCATGCTATACTCGGTGGCAACTCCGTAGTGATTGTGCGAACGGGATTTTTGATTGATTCAAGGGACAGGGGGCGGCAAAATCTACGCCGAACTCTCTCAGGACGACAAAGGATCCATCCAAAATCATGAAAATAGAAAAACAGTCCATGAGGCGGTCTTTCTTGTTTCGCTTCTCGCATCCTGCCTTTCGCTTCCGCCCTCGACCCGGTTGACGGAGGTTCCGACCGATTCCGATGGAAGCGCTTTGGGACCCTTACATCATTCGCCGCAAGATCAACAGTCTGGCGCGGCGCCTCAATTGGTCGTGGGCGCCGGCGCGGCCGGTCTGGGGCTGGCTAGTGCCCACATCGCGCTGCAATCTGGCCTGCAAGACGTGTCCCGCCCACGCGCCCGTGCACGGCACCGATCCGAACTACTGGACGGATATGAAGCCGGAGGTGTATGCGCGTTTCCGCGAGGATGTGCTGCCCTCGCTGCGCATTGTTCACATCAGCGGCGACGGGGAGCCGTTTTTTGCCCCGAAGTTCGAGGAAATGCTCGGTGATATTCTCGACGGCCGGCGGGAAGTGACAATCGTAACGAACGGCACGATCATTCGCCGGCGCGCCATCGAACGCGCCGTCAAAAACCCGGTCACCTTCCGCGTCAGCATGGACGGCAGTACCAATGAGACCAACTTCGCCAATCGGGGAGTGAAACTTGATCGCGTTCTGGAGTTCCTGGAGACCGTGAAAACCATCGCCGCCGGCGGCGCGCACCCCCGCTTCCTCGTGCAGATTAGTTACGTCGTTCTTCGCTCCAACCTTCATCAAATGACCGAAGCAGTCGAACTAGCTCATCGCTACGGAGTGAAGGAAATGTGTTTCGGCAATTTTGTGACCGACGACCGGACCGACGACTACGCGCGGCGCGAATCGCTGTTCGGCTGCCCAGAGGAAGTGATGCCCTACTGGCAGCGCGCCCGCGACCGCGGCCTCGAACTTGGCGTGCATGTTTATCCCATGTCGTTCGACTGCAAAGACCGGCCTGACGAGGAACGGCGCAAACATAAACCCGATTTGTATGACGGCGAGCGAATCCGGCAGTGCCCGCATCCCTGGTGGAGCGTCTATGTCGAGGCCGACGGGCGGGTCAAACCCTGTTGTGTGTATCACTGGTTCATGGGAAATATCCTCGAACAGCCGCTGCGAAAGATCTGGAACGGTCCGAAGTGGCGGGGGTTGCGCCGAATTGTCAACACGCCGCGAATGCCCGACGTCTGCCGCAGCTGTTTCATCCAAACCCGCATATAAGACCGCAGAGGGTCGGGCCGGAGCAATGAAACACACTCTTGACATCCGCAACTCGTCGCATTCCCGCGCCATCGCCCCGCGTGCTCTCGAACGCCTCGCCCGCCGCGTGGTCTCCTGCGTGCTGAACGGCGAGCGCGTTCGGGCGGCCGAGGCAGGCATCTGGTTCGTGGATACGCCGACCATCCGCGCGCTCAACCGCCGTCATCGCGGCACGGACCGTCCCACCGACGTGATCGCCTTCGGACTGAGCGACGCGCGCGAGCGGCGAAAGCCCGGCGTGCTTCTGGGCGATGTCGTAATCGCGCTGCCGGTTGCGCGCCGCCAGGCCCTCGAATGGGGGCATCCCATCGCGGCGGAGATCGCGCTCCTGCTCATCCACGGCGTCCTGCATTTGCTGGATTACGATCATGCCACCCCGCGAGACGCCCGCCGAATGAAGGCCAAAGAACGCCGCTACCTAAAAGCCTGCGGCTTCCCGCCGCTATAGTCGTTTTCGACAGACGAGGCGAATCGGCCAGCGCAATTCCGCCAGAAAGGAAAATCCTGCGCCCATAAGGCCTCGAAATCCGAGCGACAGAAGCATTTTGCCGACTTGCTTTTTCCACCGCGACCGAATCAAGTCGGGATTGCGCAAGGCGGCGAGGGGATGATACTCTCCGCTGAGAATCTCGAAGCCGCTCTGGCGAAGCAGGCGGAGCGTCCGGCCGTAGGTCGGCAGACACTCGACCTCGTAGTGCGCGGGCGAAGGCAGCGCGCGCCGGATTCGGGACAAATACCATGCGGCGCTCCGCCGCGGCAGAAGCGCGACACCGAAACAACCATAGTGCGGATCGCGCAACAGATTGCGCAGGTGCAATCGCGTGGGCGAGGCCAGCCACAGGATGCCGCCCGGCCGCAAAACGCGCCCGATTTCACGCAGCAAATCGGCCGGCTCCGCGACGTGTTCCAATACATCGCCGCAGGTCGCCGCGTCGAATGATCCTGTTCCAAACGGAAGCGATGCGGCCGAACCGACCGTCAGACCCACCGCCAGCCGCCAGGCCTCGGCCCGCAAGGCAGCACCGGCGATATTGCCGGGGCAGCGGTCCAGACCATAGGCTCTCGCGCCGCGCCGAGCAAAGGCGATAAGAAAGCCCCCGTCGCCGCACCCGACATCGAGAACGCGCCGTCCCTGCCAGTCTTCGATCTGCGCACCAGCCGCAATGTCGGTCATCGCCGCTTCGCCCCGTGCCACCGCCGACATTTCCCACACCAGCCGCTCGCTTCCGCGCACAGGGTCGCTGTAGCGCTGCTGCAAGTCTTTTCGCCGGGCCAGATAGAGCCGCTCAGGCAGGGGAAGTTGTTCCAGCAAAGGCCGCGCGTGGGCGCCGATGGCTGCAGACAGATGAACGACTAGCTCATCGGGGTGCATCGGATTTGGCGGCGCAGCAGGCATCGGCAAAGTTGGGAGAATGCAGAACCAGCCTCATACGGTCAGCGCAGCATTGGCGGCATCGGGCTGTCAAGATTGAAAGCCGCGCAGGTGCCTCTCCCAAACTCGTGAAAATGTTTCCCCTGCGACCGACGCCGTTCTCGGTTCTCGGGACGGACGCCGTCCCCAGCGTCCGAATCCGGTCGGGGCGGCACGCATTTGACCCTCCCCCAAATTCCAATGACGTTCCGCCGATTTCGGCAGGTGCAGGCCGTCTGTGCAAGTTTCGTATTTCGTAGTTGAAAGATGAAAAAGATGATGAGTAAAATTAACTTTAGAGAAGTGGGTAGGGCCTTTACGCGAACTTCGGAGAGAAAAACACCATGCCATTCGACATCTTTCACGCTTATCTTGTGTTATTCTTTGTGGGGGTTATCTACGCTATTGTCTCGGCGCTGCTGAGCGGAGTGTTTGGCGGCGATCATTCCATGGACGTTGGCGCTCAGCATGTGGACATTGGAACCAGTCTGGACGGGATGGTGCATTTTTCGCCGCTCAGTCCGGCCATTATCGCCACTTTTCTGACTGCATTCGGCGGCACAGGCATCATCTGCGTGAAGGTGTTCAATCTGTCGGGCTACATCTCCCTGCCGATCGCCCTTCTGGCGGGGCTCAGCATTGGCACGGCGGTATTTCTTTTCTTTCAGTGGATTTTCGAGCGAACGCAAGGGTCGGTTCACATCGAAGCATCCAAGCTGGCCGGCACTCGCGCCGATGTGATCACGCCGATACCCGCCCGCGGCGTGGGGGAGATCGCCTTTGTGGCCAGCGGCTTCCGGCAGAATGCGCCGGCGCGCTCCGAAGACGGCGAAGCCATCGAGAGTCCGGCAGAAGTGGAAATTGTCCGCTCGCTGGGCGGTACTTATTTGGTGCGGCGGGTCGAGAAGAAATAAGGCAAAGTGCATACAAGACGTAGGTTTTCCAATTTCAGTCAGGAGGCGGCCTCATGCCGGAAATTGCATGGCCTGTTGTAGTTCCCAGCTCGCTGGTGATTGTTATCATTCTGTTTATCGTCACCTTCGCGGCGCGCTACCGGAAGGTCGGGCCCAACCAGGCGCTGATCATTTCGGGCATGGGCAAGTCGTATGTCGGCCCGGACGGGAAGCGCACGAAACTGGGCTTTCGGATTGTGCGAGGCGGCGGGACTTTCGTCTGGCCGATCATCGAAAAGGTGGATGTGCTTTCGCTGGAAATCCTGACCATAGACGTCCAGACCCCCGAGGTGTATACGGTCATGGGCGTGCCGGTACTGGTGGACGGCGTGGCGCAGATCAAGATTCGCGGCGAGGACAGCGCCATTGCCACGGCCGCCGAACAATTCCTCGGCAAAGCGGAAAACGAAATCCTCAACGTGGCCCAGCAAACCCTCGAAGGCCACTTGCGCGCCATCCTCGGCACTCTGACGGTCGAGGAGATTTACAAGGACCGCGACGCATTCGCCCAGAAGGTCCAGAAGGTGGCCGCCGAAGACCTTGCCAACATGGGCCTGCAGATTGTCTCGTTCACCATCCGCGACATCCGCGACAAGCAAGGCTACCTCGAAGCGCTCGGCAAGCCCCGCACCGCCCAGGTCAAGCGCGACGCCATCATTGGCCAGGCTGAAGCCGACCGCGATGCGGCAATCCGCAGCGCTGCGGCCAAGCAGGCCGGCAAAGAGGCCGAGTTCGCCGCCGAAACCAAGATCAAACAAGCCGAGCGGGACTACAAGATTCAGGTTGCCGAGTTCGACAAGGCTTCGTCGCTCAAACGCGCCGATGCCGATCTCGCCTATGATCTGCAGAAAAATATTACCATGCAGCAGGTAAAGGCCCAGGAAATCCAGATTCAGGTTGTCGAGAAACAAAAAGGCATTGATGTGCAGGAAATGGAGATCAAGCGGCGGGAAAAGGAACTCGACGCCCAGATCAAGAAGCCCGCTGAAGCCGAGCGGTTCCGGATCGAAACGCTCGCCGCAGCGCAACAAAACAAGTTCCAGGTCGAGGCCAAGGGCGAGGCCGAGGCCAAGCGGCAGATTGGATTTGCCGAAGCCGATGTCATTCAGCGCACGGGCGAGGCCGACGCCGCGGCCAACAAGGCGCGGGGCCTTGCCACTGCCGAGGTCATCAAAGCGCAGGGTCTGTCCGAGGCCGAAGCCATGCGCAAGAAAGCCGAGTCGTGGCAGTTATATAACCAAGCGGCCATTGCTCAGATGATCATCGAGGCACTGCCGCAGATCGCCCGCGCCATTGCCGAGCCGCTCGCCAGGATGGACAGAATGATTGTGATCAATATGGGCGACGGCGGAGGCGGGGCATCGCGCGTCACCCAGGATGTGACGCAAATCATCGCGCAACTGCCGCCGATCATCGAAGCGCTGACAGGAATGAAACTCGACCAGCTCATCGCGCAAATCCCCGCGCTGAAAGCCGCTCAAAACCCCACGGGCGAGCCGCCGAGGGACGGCTCGACCTGATTCCGTGAAGAACCTTCATTCCTTTCGCCCGCTCGGTGGCCCCTCGAGCGTCGTCAACGCCGGGGCGTCCGCGTGTCCGCCGAGAAAAGCGGAGACCCGATTGGCGATGTCGAACAAGTGAATGGCCGTCCCCACGTGAGTGGTATCATACCACAAAATAGGCGGCTCGCCGAGCGCCTTCCAAAGTTTTTCCGTGCAGGCAACCGGGATATGATCGTCCTTGCGCGCGTTGACCATCAACACCGTTCCGGGCGGCACCCGGCGGGCGAAGGTGAGCGGTTCCACCACCCGAAGTTTGTTTCGCAGTTCCTCGATGTCCGGCGCCAAGTGCAAAAACTGTTGGCGAGTGCGTTGCATGCCGGGCAAATCGCTGCTCAAAATGCCCGCGATGTCGCCGCCGCCCAACAGGAGCGCCACGCGGTGGAAATCGGGGTCCACGCCGGCGAGGGTCGCTGCGGCGATTGCGCCCAGACTGATGCCCAGCAATCCGATACGATTCGGGTCCACTTCCGGACGAGAGCGCAGCCAATCCTTGGCGCGATGCACGTCGAGAAGACCCTGCCGCAACACAGTCAGTAACACATCCAGGTCCGATTTCCTTAGCGAATCGGCCTGCACTTTATCCGGCGGCCGGCGCTTGCCGTAGTAGGGAAACTGTACCAGCAACGTCGGCAGACCGTCGGCGGCGAGTCGGCGGGCGACAAAATCTTCCAGCAGCGTCGCACCCTCGGCGTGATGCAGCATTATCACCGCCGGATGCCGGCCCGGCGCCGCGACGCCGAAATAGCGGCACCAGACTGTATTGTTCTCCGGATGCGGAGTGTTCAGCGGCGAGGGAAAACTGACCTCGAAGACAGGGCCGCTGGTAGCCAGCGTCTCCATCCGATAGGCAATTTCGCCGGCGGGAGTCGCATAAAGCGCTAGCAGATCTTTTATGGCGGAGTCTTTGGGGCCGATGCGCGGCAGCGCGGTCGCTGTGAACGTTCCGCATTCTTCCGCGTTCCCGACAGTCATGACCGCCGCCGGGAGAAGCCAACAGAGTGCGCAAAGGAAATAAAAGGATTGTCTATTCATTTTCAAAATCTCCGAACGCTTCCCGAAAATCGGCGCGGCGAAAATCTTTGATATATACCCGCACGGCTTCAAGCCGAATGTGATGAATTGTGCATACATGGATAGAAACACAACTCCTCATCGTTGACGTCCATTGCCACCCAATCATTGCGAGACGGTCGCCTGTCAACTATTTCCGGCTCAGCGTAATAACTCACACTTCCGCGCCGCTTCCGTGTGCCGTTTCTAACGCGGCCTCTGGCCACAACCAAAAAGATCTTCGCAAGATGGCTG
>JADFCW010000159.1 GCA_017161705.1 Candidatus Sumerlaeota bacterium
CTCGTGGCGGAGGATCCGACGCCCCGTCAAATCATACGTGTCGAGACTTTCATATGATGGATTGCTCTCGCGAATATGGTCCAGAAGTGTACAACATTTTTCCGACATCGTCAGCGCACCACCAGGCGAGGTGGGACAGCAATCGCCGCGCACACACGGGACAACCGACAGCAAATGCATCTGCGAGCTGATCTCGGTCAGCCAGCTTTCAAACCGCGCCCGCCGCCACCCCAGTGCCGATCGCAGCTGCGATTCCTGCGATTCTAGAACGGCCTCGCGCGCACAGTGATAGCCCTGCACCGCCATAATGCACAGCGGCCCTAATGCCACCAGCGCCATCCACAACAAGATGCGCCACCCAAGACTCTTGAACCGAGCGGGCGCCGACCTCCGCGTGCTCTCACTGCGGGCCAGCCCGTTTTCTCCCGATGGTTCTACTGGCATTGCCACCTACCCTCTTTCGCCCTCCCCTGTTTTGCGTTTCAGCATCAATTGTTCCAACACAAACTGCCTCATGTCGAGTAAAACGTTTCCCGGGGAGGACCTTCCCAGACTTTGAACGACGCGGCCTTTTCACCAATGGCGCCTGCGACGTGAACCACTATTTCTGGCACACGCTTTGCGATGGACAATTTTCGTGTGAAGTTTATCGGCGCCAAAATTTTTTTACTGGAGGAATGAAAAATGAAACCGATCGCCTTCTCAATTATCGCGGGAGCCGTCCTTCTGGGCTGTTCTGTTGCCGTGGCTGCTTGCAACTGTCCCTTTCACAGCGCCATGTGCCAGCTGTCCCACGGCTCTCATTCGCAGGATGCCGCGCCCGCCAAAAGCTCGGACGCCAAAGCGGTTCCGGGCGGCGAGGGCATCAAAGAAACGCCGCCTGCCGAGAAGCCCCTCCCCTTCTTCGGCAACACTGCATGTCCTATTATGGGCGGCAAAGTGAATCCCAAACTGTTCGTCGAATACCGCGATGCGAAAACGCACACGTATGCTAAAATCTATCTGTGCTGTCCGGGCTGCACGGCGGCGGTGAAAAAAGACCCGGCCGCCGCTTACAAGAAAGCCTATCTCGAACGCGAGAGCAAAGACAAGGACGGCCGCGTCGTTGCGAAAAAGGGCGAACCGCTCGATCTGAAAAATGCGACTTGCCCGGTCATGGGCGGCAAAGTGGCCGAGGGCCAGTTTGCAGTTTTCAACGGCTATAAGGTTGGTTTTTGCTGCCCCGGCTGCGAAAAGACATTTCTCCAATCGCCCGAGAAGTTTCTGGCCAAATTAGGCGCGCGCCCAACCGGCATGTCGGAAAAAGCCGAGGGGAAACCCGCGGCTACCGAGCCCGGCGCAAAACAATCCACCCTCGCCCCCGCTCATCACTAATGAGCAGGCTGATAGCCAAGGTTCGATAAGACCATTCCATTGGGGCAAAGCCCCGCGGGCAAGGAGAATGCGATGAAGTGCCTTCGCAGGATCGGGGAGTTCTTTTTGGCCATCGCCGTGTTCGCTTTTCTCCTAATGATTCTCAAAGAATGGCAGGAAGAGGAAGACAACAGCGGCGTGCCCGAGGGCGGGGAAAGCGATGGCGGAAGGGGATGCAAATCCCGTCCAGCCCCGCTTGCCGCACAAGCGCTTCCAACAATTTCCCGCGGCCAAAACTCTCTGTATAGGAGATGAATCATGCCCCTGTCACCCCAGCAGGTTTTTGCCGATTATTTCCGCGCCGTGCTGAAGGTCATGCCGCCGTCCGTGGCCTATGCTCTGGGTTGGAACTATAGCGTTGCGGAAGAACGCCGGCGCGCCTTTTCTGCCGCCTCCGGCGTCCCCATCCCCCAAGGCCTGGCCGTTAGCGTCACAACGCGCTGTCAGCTGGCCTGTCCGGGCTGTCCTTCGACAGCTGCGGATCCGACACGCCGGGAGATGGATCCGAGCGAGTTGCGCAGCCTGATCGCGGAGGCGCGCGCGGCCGGTGTTTTTCTCTTTTTCATGTTGGGCGGCGAACCGCTGCTTAGGGCCGATCTGCTCGACCTAATGGCGGAAGCCACCGACTCGTTCTTCTTTGTTTATACGAATGGGTTGCTGCTCGACGAAGGCCTTGCATCCGCCTATTCCCGTTACCGTCATATTCTTTTGATGCTTAGCATCGAAGGTTTTCGCGAGGCGACCGACCGTTGGCGCGGCCCCGGCACCTACGATGCTCTCATGGACCGGATGGCCCTGCTGAAGCGACACGCTGCGCTGTTCGGCTATTCCGCTACCGTCACGCGCTTGAACTACACCGAGGTGACCTCCGATGATTTTGTTGGCGCCATGGGCGAAGCCGGCTGTCGCGTTGCCTATTACTCCGGCTATATGCCCGTCGGCGAAAAGGCCCCCCGCCAGTTTCTGCTGACCAGAAGTGAGCGACTTCGATTTGGCCTGCGCGTCCAGGAATTGAAGCAGCGTCACGACCTCGCTTTCATCAATGAAAACCTCGACACTGATCACTGCATGGGCGGATCGGAGTTCATTCACATTTCGCCCTATGGTGACGCCGAGCCATGTCCGGCCATCCACCTGGCCACGCACAATGTGCGGCAGCACAGCCTTGTCGAGATTATGAAAGGCCGACTCATGGAACGCATGCGCGAACTCGCCCACTCGCTGTCGGGCACCGATGAGAATTGTGTCTGCCGGAGCGGCCTGTATCGGCAATTGCGCGGCGGCGAGCCGTTGAACTCTCCAGAAGTTCGAGACGCTGCACCGCTTGCCTCTGCATCGGGCCGCTGAGATTGCACGATTCCCGCGCATACCGCGGAGCTAAAAACCGCCCATCGCACGCGAGGGCAAATCACCCCAGGAGGCTGTACCATGTCCCCATCCAGCAGTGAGGCATTTGAGGACTATCTGCGTTCTGCGCTGAAAGTCATCCGCCCGGACGTCGCCATGGGCCTGGCCCGCGACTACGCCGCCGCCGAGCGGCGCCGCCGTGCCGTCTCTGCCGCCCATGGCGTTCCTATTCCGCGCAGCCTTGCTATCAGCGTCACGACCCGCTGTCAACTGTGCTGCCCCGGTTGTCCCTCGACAGCCACCAATCCGGCGCGGCGCGAGCTGGATTCGATCGAACTGCGGCGGTTGATCGCAGAGGCCCGTACGTGCGGGGTTTATCTGTTCTTTTTCCTCGGCGGCGAACCTTTGCTTCGCAACGATTTGATCGGCATCATCACCGAAGCGTCCGACGCGTTCTTTTCCATTTATACCAATGGTCTGTTAGTCAACGAGTCACTGGCCGCTGCTCTCGCCCAATTGCGGAATGTAGTCATCATGCTCAGCATCGAGGGCTTTCGCGAGACGACCGACCGCTGGCGCGGCCCCGGCACCTATGATACCGTGCTAGACAAAATGGCCCTGCTTGCCCGACATGATGCGCTGTTTGGCTTCTCCTCGACTGTCACCCGCTTGAACTACGAGGAGGTGATTTCCCGCCCGTTTGTGGCCACCATGGTGGACGCCGGTTGCCGCTTTGCCTACTATTCCAGCTATATGCCTGTCGGCGAAAATGCACACCACGAACTCCCGCTGACGCGCGACGAGCGGCGGAAATTCGGCGAGCGCATCCGCAAACTCGAAACCATCTTTACCCTCGCTATCATCAATGAAAATATTGACACTGACCGGTGTACCGGCGGGGCCGAGTATCTCCATATCTCGCCTTACGGCGACGCCGAGCCATGTCCGGCCATCCACCTGGCCACGCACAATGTGCGGCAGCACAGCCTCGTCGAGATTATGAACGGGCGTATTATGGAGGACATGCGACGCATCGCGCTTTCGCTGTCCGAAACGGGCGAGAATTGCGTCGTCCGCTGCGGTCTTGACCGCCAGCTGGCCGAGCATTGCCCGTCCTGCACGGCTGTATAGCATGGACTCCCGACGGGCGGAGCTGCCAGGGCGATCTCTGCCCATCGGAAAGGTGGACGGCAGAATTGCACTGGAGGCGATGGACGTCCTGGACGGGGGACAGCAACTTATCCACAGGGAGCGGTCCTGGGACTTGAACTCACCTCAGTTTCGGCGTGGCGGACACAGCGGCCGTCAGTTTCATCGCCCAGTCCTCGGAGGATCGTACCTGGCCGCCGGGAAAATCGGGCAAGGAGATTTTCCCTTTGCTGTCGGCGGTCAGAGTCCCCTCGCCCGCAGCGCTCCATTGACCGGTGCGCGGATTGAACCATAGGGCTGAATACACAGCATTCGGGATCAGGCCCGAAAGCACGGCTTTAGGGCAGTCGCGTTCAAAATAGAGGAGCACAAAGCGCTTGTCGGCTGTTCGGGCGCAATACGCCCAGCCGAGGTAGCCCATCTCGCCGCCGGACTGGTTAGGCACCAGCAACTCGCGCGCAGGTTCAAGGTCTTGATATCGCTTGTCCTCCGACAAAACAACTGTGCGCAAGTGCTGCATCTGGGCGGCAGCGGGCCACCGGATCGCCTCCCACAGCGCGGGGTTTGAGGCCGGCTCGACTTCGCCCGCCCACAGCCCTTGTGCACCGTGAATATGGCCGGCCAGACCTCCCGACAGCACGCTGCCATACATGCCCGAGCGTGCATAGAGGGCCGACAATTCCGTCCCGCCCTCGGCCAAGTTGGGTTGGTAGCCGTCATAGTAAGGCTCGCCGTTGAGACACGGGATCGGCGGCTTCATCCAGAATATTTCGGTCAGCCACGGATAATAGGCATGCTCGCGCTGATTGCCCACTTGGTGCATGGTAATCCAGCGCGCTTTGTCGGTGTGCCCGAATGTCCGAAGCGACGAGCCGGGCGAGTTGAGCGTGACCATGTTGCCGAAGGGCGGCGGGCCATAGCGGTCAATAACCATGTTGGCGGCGTCGTTCCAATCGCTTGCCAAAAACGTTTGTGCCAAATAGTCGAGATGGATCGGACTGAGGATTACGTTGTACGCGCCGTAGCGGCTCCAGATGTAGTGGATGTAGCGGGCGTAAGAGTCGGGCCACTTGTGATATTTTTTCCAGATTGCGCCGATGTCGCGGCGCGCCGGCTCGATGAACGGAATGATCCCCTGCGAATTGAGATACGCGATCTTCTTGTCCATCATTGTGAAGTATTCCGGGTTGATGCGGTCGAGGTCGGGGACAATGTTTTCAAGACCCGGCACTTTGCCGGGAAAGAGGAACGCGCGGTTGCCGTTCTCATCGTGCATGTCCTTGGCGCTTTGGGTCCCGGCCTGAGGCCATGCGGAACGTACGAGCGTGCCGTCGCCGGTCGAAAACCGGGCAGGCTTGCCGTCGTTGGCCCAATGAGGAAAGGCAGCGATCATGGCGATGCAGTTGAAACCTTGGGCTTTGCGAAACCGGACGGCGTCTTTGAAGCCCATGCCGGGACCGATGGGGCGTCCCTTGTCGTCGTCATGCCAGCGATAGCGGAAGGTGGGCGCCGGCCACCAGGTATCGCCGAGGAGAAAGAACGGCGTGCCGTCGGCGTATTGGAGAGCGTGGCCGTTTGGCGTGGCGCGAATGAAGCCGCGCCGGACGGGATTGTCGGCCTTCTCCTGTTCCGTCCATGCCGTAGCCTCGAACGAACCGGTCTTGCCGTCGAGACCCGTATCGTTGGGCATGGAGCGGCTGATCCACGACCATTGGCCGGGCTCGGTTGCGACAAGTCGGACGAGGAAACGGTTGCCGCCGTCCCAGACGCCGTAACACCGTTTCGTTGAAGAAGGTCCTTTCAATTCAATCCAAAGATCCACCTCCGCATAGGGATTCGCGTAGGTTCCTTCGCTTGCGAAAGACAGTTCGATCATCTGCCAGACAGGATAGACGGCTTCGCGGCCTCCAGCGAGCGGCCGCGAAAACAGCCCAAGCAGCAGGCCGAGAGCAAGGATTTTGCGTGTCATGGGTTATCCTCCTGGCGATGAGACTATGACCGGCCCCGGGCAACGCATCGGACCCAGCGCACAGCATGGATGAGGAACGCCCGGTTACTCCTCGAACAGCGCATCCACGAACTCGACCGGATCAAAGTCGCGCAAGTCTTCCTGCGATTCGCCCACGCCGATCATCACGACGGGAATATCGAACAGGTCGCGGATGGCGATCAGGATGCCGCCTTTGGCCGTGCCGTCCAGCTTGGTCATCACGATGCCGCTGACCGGGACGGCCTCGCTGAATATTTTCGTCTGGCTGATGGCGTTCTGACCGGTCGTTGCATCGAGCACGAGCAGAGTTTCGTGGGGCGCCTCGGGGATGACTTTGCGAACGACCCGGACGACCTTTTTCAACTCTTCCATCAGGTTGACCTTGGTATGAAGACGTCCGGCGGTGTCAATGAGCACGACATCGGTTTTGCGGGCGCGGGCGGCCTGGAGTGCATCGTAGCAAACGGAGCCGGCGTCGCTGCCCATCCCCTGGCTGACAAAGTCGCTGCCTGTGCGCCTGGCCCAGATTTCCAGTTGCTCGATGGCGGCGGCCCGAAACGTATCGCCGGCCACCAGCATGGTGGTCAGGCCCTGATCGCGGAAGCGGCGGGCCAGTTTGGCGATCGTCGTGGTCTTGCCCGTGCCATTGACGCCGACCACGAGAATGACGTAGGGCCGGGCGTCGCCGAGTTTCAATTGCCGCTCGTCATGCTCGACGATGCTGCGGAGAATATCCTTGAGAACCGCGGTGACCTGGTCGGCATTTTCGGCTTTGCGGGCGTCCTCGCGCTGGCGCAACTGCTCGACAATTTTGGTTGTCGTCTCGACGCCGACATCCCCCTGAATGAGAATCTCCTCGATCTGTTCGAGCAGAGCCTCGTCCACCTTACCGCTGAGGCGGATGATTTTTTTGATTTTTCCAACGATGCTTTCTTTGGTGCGGGAGAGTTTTTCCTTGAGGCGGGCGAAGAAACCTCGCTTTTCGGGAGAAGATTGATTGTTGGGTTCGGGCATAAGAGACCTTTCGGTTTTTCAGACAATTCGGACATGTCGGACACGTTGGACTGGTCGGACCAGTTTAACTCACAATGTGCGGTCTACGGCTTCGGCCACGCGCCGCAATTCTTCCATCAGACGCTCGAATTTTGCCGGCCGCAGCGACTGCGCACCGTCCGACAACGCGTTGGCCGGATCGGGATGGACCTCGATTTCGAGACCGTCGGCGCCGGCCGCGATCGCCGCGCGCGACATCGGCCCGACCAGGCGCCAGTGGCCCGTGCCGTGGCTGGGATCCACGAGCACGGGCAGATGGCTGAGGTGCTTGAGCACCGGGACGGCGTTGAGGTCGAGCGTGAAGCGCGTCTCGGTCTCGAACGTGCGGATGCCGCGCTCGCACAGAAGAATGTCGTAGTTGCCTTCGCTGAGACAGTATTCGGCGGCCATGAGATATTCGTGAATTGTGGCCGACATTCCGCGCTTAAGAAGGACCGGTTTTCGCGCCTGACCGACGGCGCGAAGCAACGCGTAGTTCTGGCAATTCCGGGCGCCGATCTGAAGAACGTCGGCATATTTCAGCAAAATATCGAGATCGGTTACGGAAACAATTTCGGTGACGATCTTGAGACCGGTTTCGGCCTTGGCGGCCTGCAGCATTTTCAGGCCGTCTTCTTCGAGGCCCTGGAAGGCGTAGGGCGACGTCCGCGGCTTGTAAGCGCCCCCGCGGAGCATGACCGCGCCGGCAGCCTTGACCGCACGCGCCGACTCAATGATTTGCTTTTCATTTTCCACCGAACAGGGCCCGGCGATAACGACAATCTTTGGGCCGCCCACGGGAACCCCTTCGACATCCACAACCGTCCCTTCGCGCTTGAACTCGCGGCCGGCCAGCTTCCATGGGCGCAGAATGGGGATGACCGCCTCTACGCCTTCCATCTGCTGGAGTGCATGCAGCGGTGTTTTGTCCTTCGAGCCGACCGCCCCGACGATCGTGCGCTCGACCCCGCGGCTCAGATGCACCGAGTAGCCCATCTCCTCGATGCGGCGGATGACTGCCTGAAGCTGCTCTTCCGTATGCCCCGGACCCATGACGATAATCATACGACATCACCTTTGCGCATGATGCAGGATGTACGATGCATGATGAATAAAAAACGGACGCATTCACCCTTCCTCTTCGCCGCAGAAAATACGCAGGCAGGCTTCGCAGCGAACAAAGGTTTTCATCTGGCGAATTTCGACCAGCTTTTGGTTAACCAACGTGATATGGCAACCGCCGCAATGGTTGCGGACGGCCGGGCAGACCACGCTGCCGGGCAGACGCTCGGACAGGCGGTCGTACAGCGCCAGAGCGTCGGCGGGGATACGAGTGCGCATGTCCTTATAGGTTTGCTCGCGCCGGGCGAGTTTTTCCGACTTCGACCGGATTTGCTCTTCGATGCGCCGGCGCTCCTCGAGGTGTTCGCGTTCGAGTTGTTCCAGTTTGGCGCGGGCATCGGCGACTTTGCGGTCGTGGGCCTCTTCTTCCTCGATCAGTTCCAGAACACGGGTTTCGAGCGCATCCACCTTTTGGCGAATCGCCGCAATCTCGAGGTCCACCGCCCGCAACTCCGCATTGGTCTTGCACTTCATCCGTTTGTCCTCATGGCTCTGAATCTCCGCCTCGAGCTCGCGGATTTCCTTCTCCAGTTTGCGGCGTTCGTTGCTGGTATCCATTTTATCGGCTTTGAGGCGCTCGATCTCCTCGTGTTCCTGCGCCAGGCGGACATCGAGAGCCTTGTGCTTGGCCGGAAGCAGAGCCAGCTGTTTGCGCAGATCGCGGATTTCACGGTCCACTTCCTGCAGATCGCGAAGTTGCTGGACGATGGCCCGAATCTCATCGGGCGTTCGTTCGACTGGCGTCATGCACGTGCTCTTTTCGGATAAGGATAATGCGGCAGCGGCCGTCGGCCACACGGCCGATTTTGGATCCTGCGCTTGCTCGGACGCCGCCGACGGGTCATGTCTGCTGTTCAGCCAGGAGGCCAGCCCATCGGCCGTCCGCCCAGCAGATGCAAATGAATATGGAACACCGACTGGCCCGCACCGCGCATACAGTTGAACACGCAACGATAGCCTGACTGGCTGATGCCGGCCTGTTCGGCCAACTGCCTGGCCGCCAGGAACATTTTGCCCACCAGTGCTGCGTGCGCCGGCGTCAGGTCGTTCAGCGTGGCGATGTGCTCCTTGGGAATGATCAAGATATGCGTCGGCGCCTGGGGCGCGATGTCGTGAAACGCATACAGCACCTCGTCCTCATAGGCCGTCTTCGAGGAAATCTGCTTTTGGGCGATTTTGCAGAACAGACAATCGGGATCGAGGGCCATGTCGGGCACCTCCTTGCCGTCGGGGATGGAACCAGCTCAGTCGTCAGCGCGCACGCGGCATACGGGCGCGCTTCCGCCTCAGCCGCACAGGGTCGCTCGCATGGAAAATCCGTTGCAACGCGACAGAGATTCTAGTAGGAACCGCAACCAGTGAATGCAAGGGAAATTCTGGGACATGGCATCTGCACTGCTTGAGAGCATTGAACGTTACCTGCGCCAGGGGAAATGGCAGGCGGCTTGTCACCTTGTGCTGCAGGCCGCTTCCCAGAGCGCGGTCTCGCCGGCCAGCGCAGCCGACACCGTCGCGACGGCCCTGCAGCACCTGCTGGACGAGTTTATCATCGAGCCGGTGCTTCAACTGGCCGACGAAATGGACGCGTTTCTGCCGGCCGAAATCTGCACGCCGGTGCGGGCGAAAATCGGCCCCCGCCTGAAGGTCATTCGCGACTGGTCCGACCGCATGATCCTGGTCAGCCGCGAGCGCCAGGCGCGCGACCTGCGCGCGGCCATCCGCGCAAAAAACCTGCCGGAGGCCGAGCAATGCGTCGCCGAGATTCTCCGGCCGGCCGAGGGAGCCGCCGAGCCCGACCGCGCGCTGGTCGAATATGTCGGCAGCGTGCTGGGTTCCGTGGACCACGGCCAGCGCGAGGCCGAGCAACTGATCGCGCGGCTGCGGGCAACGGGCAAGCGATTTGGCTTGAGCCCCGAGGCCGTCGAGGCGTTGGACCGCGCGCGGCTGGAACGGCAGCGCGGGGCGGCGCGCGGCCGCAGCGAGTTTCAGGAAGCAGAGTTTGTCCGCGACCTCAATGCATTGACCGTCGAGCTGAAAACGTGGCTGCCGAACCCGCGCCTGGCCGGACCGCCCGCCGAGGAGCACATCGCACGGTTCTACGAGGCGCTTCATGCGATTACGGCCAGTTATTTTCGGGGAAAAAACCCGGCGCGCTGGATAGATATTACCGAGGTTTTGGTGGAGTTCTGCCCCCGCGAGCTGTCGCTGGCCGGCCGACGCTCGGGCGTCGAGGAGCGCGCCTATATGACCCTGACGCCGACCGCGCGGAGGACGGTGTTCGAGGCGTTTGGACGCTTGGGCCGGAACGAGGCGGTCGCCAAGGCCTATTTGGAGTTTGCGGAAACGTTAAAGGACGAGCGCCTGACCCGCCATGTCGTCGAGGTCATGGGCGCACTGCGGTCGCGCCTGTTCCTGCCGTGGCTGCGAAAGACATTCGAGGGCGAATCGCGCCCCTCCGTGCGAAGCGACATTCTGACCGCGGTCAGCAATTATGCCGACGGCGACTCCGCGGAGCTGCTCCTGCGCGGGTTGCGCCAAGCTGTTCAGCGAGGCACCCGGCGCGGCATCATCCCCGAAGGAGCAGACCGCCGCGAGATTGTCGAAACTTTGTTTGCTCTCGGCCGGCTCGTACGCAGCCCGCGCCTCGACCCGGGCGGACGGAATGAAATCCTGAAACACGCTTTGGCCGCCCTGCCGAACAACGATCTGCGCCTTCAGCACGAGCTGGCCTACCAGTGTTTCTGCACGCCCGCCGAAGGGTGGAATGCGGAATTGCGCGACTGGGCCGTGGCCACGCTCACGCGCGGTCTGTGGCTGCCCGATCTGACGCCGGACTTCGCCCAGGGCGACGAGCGCCAGTCCTCAATTCTAGGCCCCCGCGCTGCGATTGTTCAGGCGCTGACGGCCATCGGGCGCGACGGCGTGCCGGCGATGCTGCGCGCGTGCGAAGACACGGAATTGCGCTTTGGCAGCGCTTACATCGGCGTCGCCGAGGCGCTGGGGCAGATCCAGGACCCCGCAGGTCTGGATTTGCTCGAACGCCTCCTGGCCAATGCGTTGCTGTTCGAGGGCTCGGACCGCACCAAGTATCAAGCGGAAAAATATTACGATCCCACCGAAAATGTGCGCAAGGAGATCACGCCCGACCAAGTGATCGCGGCGCTTCTGTTTGCTATCGAACGGATCGGCACCGAGCGGGCGGACTTGATCCTTGTTCGCGCCTACAATCAAATTCGCTCGTCGGGCGCGGCCAGTCCGGGTGCGGAAACCGACGCCGTTCTCGAACGCGTGCGGGCGCGCTACGTCCGCGAAGGCCGCTGGAACGACCTGGTGAAACAGGCCGCCGAATCGGGGCTGGAAAACCACCGCAAGCGCGACAGCACGGCCGAGCGCGAGGAAGCGGCGCGCGCCATGAAGGTTCTCCAAACCCGCCTGTTCCTTCTAGGCCGACGGCGCGAGCGCAAAATCGCTGCCATTCAGACTCTGGCCGCCCAGCGCAACCTCGAAGCCTTCCCGCTCATCCTGAAGCACATCGAGGACAGCGACCCGATGGTGGCCGGCGCCGCGCGAACAGCCCTTGGCGAGTATGCCTGGGCCGCCGGCGATGAAAAAGTTCTGCGCAACCTCATGTTCCTGTTGCTCGATGCGCTGCGCAGCCGCAACGAAAACGTGCGCGACGCTGTCCGGGCCGTTCTCAAGCGGCTTGGGCCCGGCCGCGAGCCGCTCCACTCGCGCCTGCGGGCAATCAGCGAGCACGACACCGATCCGCTGGCTCGCGCCGAGGCCGCGCGTCTGCTGCGCGAAGGAACCGAGGCCGATGCTCTCGAAACGCTGGGAACGCCGTCGAAGGCGGTCGAAACGGAAATGCCCCAGGAACCGGCGGCAGAGACCGCCGCACCGGCAACGGCTCCGGCGCAGACGAATCTGGATTACGAAACGATCCTCCGTTTGAAGCGCGAGTATTTGCTGGCGCGGCAGAAATGGGTTCGCGGCGGCAAAAAAGGCGACCCGCCGCAGCCGCCCCCCGGAATATCGTGAACGAGAGGAATATTAACGGGCGAGCGGACGAGGGGGGAAGGATAAGGAAGGAACGCGAAATGAGGAATGAGAGAGAGGGGAAAGCGCACGTTGCGGCATCGGCGTCAGTATGAGGCAAGATGGAACACCTTTCTGTCCTTCAGCCCAGGCACCTCGAAAACCCAATCCAGCCAGTGAGCGACAGCCGGTTGCGCGTCGGTGTTGTGTCGTACATGAATGCCCGACCCATGGTGTTTGGGCTGAAGAGCCTCGCCCCGCGCCTGCGCATCCTGACGGCTCCGCCCGCAGTGCTGGCCCGGCAGATGCGGCGCGGCCGGCTTGACGTGGCACTCGTGCCCACGCTCGAATATCTCTGCCGTTCCGACTATGGATTGATCCCCGCATCGGCCATCTGCGCCGACGGCCGCGTGCGGTCGGTCATTTTGTTTTCGCGCAAACCCCTCGACCTCATTGACACAATCCGGCTCGATCCAGAGTCGCTGACGTCGAACGCACTGCTGCGGATTCTCTGCCGCAGTCGCTTTCCCTCGCGGCCCCGATGGGTACGCGGCCTCGGCGGTCTCGAACCATCGGAGGTTCTGGAGCGAAATCTGGCGGACGCCGTGCTGGTCATCGGCAACCGCGCGCTGGCCATGTCGGGCCGGTATCCGTGTGAATATGATCTGGGCTGCGAGTGGTATCGCATGACGCGCCTGCCGTTCGTGTTTGCCGTGTGGGCGGTGCGGCCGGGAGTCGAGGTGGGCGATCTGCCGCGGGTGTTACGCCGGTCGCTGCAGCTGGGCAAGTCGCACTTGCGTTGGATCGCGCGCGACGCGGCGGAGGAATTTCACCTCGACGAAGCGCTGGTCTTTTCCTATTTACAGAAAATGATTCGCTACAACCTGACAGAGCGGGCGTGGGAGGGCATGTCGAAGTTTTTTGAACTCTGCAAGTCCATGGGATTGGGTCCGACGAAACCGCCGCCCGATCTGGCTTGCTTTCTCCGCGGCAAAAACAGGAAGAAAACTTCTTTTGCAAGGAAGTGAAAAATGTCCGTCCATAACGTCCGTTCCGTTCATTCGATCCACCCCTGAGAAAAGAGAGCGGTCATGTCCATCGGGAAAAAAGACTGGCTGATGTGTGGGGTGCTCGGCGCCCTGATCTTTCTGATCGTGGATGGAATCAACATCAGCGGGGAAATCCCCAGCCGGCTGCGGCAGCTGAAGAATTTCCGAACGCCCTCGGCCTCCTCCGGATTTCCGACAGCGGCGTTCAACCTGCGGATCGCAAAGACGGTCTCGTTCTATCTGGTCTGCGGCGCAGCGGTCGGAGCCGCGCTGGGTTTGCTGGCCTGGCTGCTGGCCCGCCGGCCGTCGCCGGGAGCGGACGCCGGTTTTCGGAAGCGATTCTGGGTGTGCTGGGTCGCGCTTATGGCCGCCCTGCTGGTGTATATCCACGTGCGGATGCTGACGCTGCATCCAGCCTTGTTTGCCCACAGTTATTTGCTGGCCGACTTTGCCGGCAATGCGGTATGGGTGCTGGTCGTGGAGGTGATTGGGAAAGCCGCGCCGATTTTGCTGGCCCTGCATTTGTTGAAAAAGTTCCACCGCGAGGCGATGGGCCTTCTCCGCCGGTGGTGGCCCATTCCGGCAGGCCTCGCGGCGGTTGTGTCGCTCGGCTTTGGCGGTGCGTGGGCGGCACGGAGAGCCGCCGAAAAGCCCTTCGCCAACAAAGGCCCCAATGTGATCCTGATTGCGCTGGATTCCCTTCGCCCCGACCATCTTTCGTGGAAAGGGCTGAGACAGCCCTATCCCAAACCGACCACGCCCGACATTGACCGGTTTCTCGACGATACCGTCTGGTTTGATCAGGCATTTGTCTCGGTCGCACGCACCCATCCGTCGTGGATGTGCATCCTGACCGGTTGCTGGCCGCCAACCAACGGCATTCGATTCGACCTGCCCCCGCGCGAGTGGCAACTGCCGCGGGTGCCCACTCTGGCGCAGGCGCTGCAAAAAGCGGGGTATAAGACCGCGTGGTTTCTCGACAACACCAACTATATGTGGATGGAGCCGTCGGTGGGCTTCGACGAGGTGATCGAGCCTGACCATAACGCCCTGGATTTTTACATGAGCTCGGTCCAATT
>JADFCW010000160.1 GCA_017161705.1 Candidatus Sumerlaeota bacterium
TGCCGCAAACCTTCCGCTCGCCGATCAGGATATCGTTCGGCCAGCGGATTTTGGCCCCCGCAATGCCCTGTCCTTCGATAACGCGGCACACGCTGACGGCGGCGCCCAGCGTGAGAAGCGGCCAGACGGCGGGCGGTCTTGCCGCATCAAGCGCCACAGAGAACAGGAGCGCCAGCCCCGGCCGGTCGTTCCATCGCCGCCCGTGGCGCCCGCGGCCGGCGGTTTGATGGTCGGCAAGGGCCAGCGCCCCGTGACGCCATTGGTCGGAGGGGAGCGACCGGAGAAACTGATTGGTCGAATCCACGCAGTCGAAATAGTAAAGAGGCTGGCCCAGCGTCAACGCCGCCAACTGCTTCTGCAATGCTTCGCAATCGAAGGGGTCCAATTCTTCCGCCCTGCCGCAACCCATCTCGTGCCCTCTGGATTTGGGCGCGGGTTTTTTCTCTCAAGACAAATGCCGAATGGATGAGCCGCTCGATGAATTCCGCCTTCGCCCGGCTTCAGCCATCTTCAAGGGAACGAATGGCATTGTCGAGCTCCTCCATCGACTCTTTCCACACATGCACACGGGAAAGTCGTTCTCTCGCCTGGGAATGATCGGGATTGATCTGGAGAATCTTTGTGCAGACAGCCTCAACTTGCTTGAAGTCGCCAGCATCGGCGAATTGCGCCGCTGCGCGCTCCCATTCGAGCAGCGCACCTTCGGTGTCGCCAAGTTGCAACAGCAGATCGCCCAGCTGGCTGCGCACCAGCGGCGTGTTGGGATTGGCGCGCAAGATTTTCTGATAGTCCGCAATGGCTTCGCGCAGCGCGGCTTCTTCTCGGCTTTCGACCTTGGACCGCACCTGCGATGCCGCAGCGCCGCCCGTCCGCGTGACGCTCCGGCCAAGCCGTCGGACAGCATCGGCGGCCCGAGGATGGTCGGGTTGAACGGCCAAAACGCGCTGATAATAATCGAGCGCCTCTTCGATCTGGCCCTGCGACGCAAGACGGTCGGCCAATTCGATCGCTTCTGCCGCCATTTCCGGAACCGCCCCGAGCTGCCGGTAGATTTCAACCAAAGAACTGCGGGCCTGGAGGTTATCCGGCGCCAGTTGAACAGCCCGACCATAGATCTGCGCGGCTTGATCCAGCAGCCCCTGGCGCGCCAGAAGGTTGCCCGTCAGCAAGTAATCCGAGAGGTGTTCAGTTTCCTCGCCCAGGTTTTCGACCATTTCGAGGATTTTCTTCCATGCCGCCACATTGTCGGGATCATGCGCCACAATGCGGCGATACTCGCGCTCGGCCAGATCGTAAAGACGCCGTTCGCAGTATTGCGCGGTGAGAACATGGGAATGGCGCAAAGCCGCTTCGATTTGCCCCTGGTCATAGAGACGATCGGCAAGCCATGCGCGCGTTTCCATATCCAGCGGATCGGCAGTCAGGATTTTTTCGGCCATAGCGTAGGCCGAGGGCGTGTCGTTGCCCTGCCGGTAGATCTCCATGGCTTTCTTGTAGGCCGCCAGGGCGCGTCCGGCAGCCCGTCCGGCTTGATACAAGTCGCCCAGCTGCGCATGCAAGGCCGCCGCCTGCGGAAAACGCTCCACCGATCGGGCCAAGCATTCGATCGCTTTTTTACTCTTTCCGGTCCGGACCAGCAAATCCACAAGTTCCTTCAGGGCCTGATGGCCTTCCTCGATCCGGTCGTGATTATACAGGAATTGAACCCACGACTCCCGTACCTCCGGATTCTCGGGGTCCGCTTCCAGGGCATGCGCGAACAATCCCATGGCACGGGTGGTGTCTCGAGCATCGGCGGGCGCGGAAACTCCCGATTGCGCCGGCGCAATCTCCTCCTGCCTCGAACATATCGCCTCTTCCTGCTCCTTTTGAACCGCGCGCACCTGCTGGATTTTCTCCAGAATGTGCGGATCGCCCGGCCGCAGTTTCTCGATCGCTTCATAGCATTCGAGGGCTCCCGAGGGATCGTTGTGGACATTCAAACAGCCGGCGGCGGCAGCCTCCCACTGTTTGCATGCTTCGGCGATTTTTCCCTGCTCCGCCAGAAGGGCGGCCAACTGGCGGTGGAAATCCACATCGTCGGGCGCCCATTGCAGACACTGTGCGCAGGCCGCCGCAGCCTGCTCCAGACGGCCGAGGTCGTGCATGCGCCCGATGGCATGAAGGAACAACGGTTTGGCTTCGGCCAACCCGCGCCGCGCATACACCAGTTCCGCGCGGCCCAGCAATGCGCTCGCCTCATCGGGGCGGATGGCCAGAACCTCCGTATACGTCGCCTCCGCGGCTGCAGCCATGCCGGAACTGCGCTGGGCGGCTGCGATCTGAAGAAGCGTTTCAACCAGCGCCGCGTCGTCGTGCCGCAGGCGGTGCAGCCGCGCCAGAACCGGCAGCAGTTCGGGCCGGTTGCCGTGGCGTTCGATCAATCCTCGCACCGCCTCGATAACTTGTTCGGCCTGATCGGCCGACAGCTCCGCTGCGGCCGCATCGCGCAGTTCGCTCACAGCCCGTTCCAGCGAACCGGTTTCGGCCAGCCACGCGGCCAGAAGTAGCCGCGGCCGGATTTCGTTCGGGAGACGCTGCTTGAGCCGCTCGAGGATGGCCAGCGCACAGTCGAGCGCTCCCGCAGCCCGATGCCGCTCGGCCAGTTGTATGCCGAGTTCCACAGCGCCTGCGCGGTGCTCCGCCAGCGCCACATGCAGCAGCGACTCCTCGAGCACCGGGTTGCCGGGATCCAATTGCAAACCGGCGGTGCAGGCCTCTTCGGCCAGGGCTGGATCGCTGTTGAGGCACTCGCGGGCCACCGCCTCGAATTCGCGCAGCGCCTCGGCCGCGCAGTCGTAGGCGGCCAGAAGCCGGGCCAGTTCCAGCCGCTGCCGGGGATGATGCACCACCAGTGCTCGCATGGTTTGGATGCGCTGCAGCGCATCTTCCTTTTTCCCTTGTTGAAAATATCTTTCCACCGAGTTGCGCAGGCACCGCAATGCAGCGTCAGTGTCTCCGCGGCTGGCATAATGGGTGATCAGGCGGCCCCACGATGTCGGATTGTCGGGGTCCCATCGGATGAGCTGTTCGAGCATCGCCGCATAGCGCTCGCCGGCGGTTTCGGGGTCGCACCGAGCGAGGAGCTTCTCGGCAATCCGCGCCGCATCCTCGGTCCGTCCGGTCTGTTCCAGAAGCGCCAGCAGACGGCGGCACGGCTCGACATCCGCGGGACAGACCTCGCACAGGCGCAGGAAATACCGTTCCGCGCGGCTTGTATCGCCCTTTTCAACGGCCTGGTCGGCCAACCTCTGCAGAAGCGCCGCGGCCTCGTCGCTCCGCCGGCCGGTCATCAGCAATTCCACGCGCTTCTCCGCAAGGTCCTCGCGGTTTGGGCAGCCTCGGATCATTTCCTCCAACACTTCGAGCGCCTTCTGCCATTGGCCGCTGTTGTGGTAAAACTCGACCAGCGTCTGGCGGACATCCGCGGCCTCCTCGCCGCGACCCGTCTGATCACAAACGGTTGCCAGACGCTGAAGGATCTCCGGCCGGCCCGGATCCAGAGCACGGGCCTGTTCGAGCCACTGGTGTTGTTGCTCCGGTGTCAATTGCGGATGCCGCCCAAGTTCGAAGCAGCAGGAAGCAGCCAGCGGCAGATTGTTCTGTGCACGGGCAACCTCAACGCTTCGTTCAAGGAAGAGCGGCTCATCGGGATAGGTCGTTCGAAGCCGGCCGAGCAGTGCGTCAGCCCGCGCCCAGTCCTTATCGGCCATCGCCTGCTCCAGGGCCTGTTCGTAATGGGGCCGGGCCTGGTCGGGGCGTTGACGGGAGTCGCAGATTTCCGCCAGAAGACGCCGGAATACGGGATTGGTCGGCTCTTGTTGGAAAGCCAGACCGGCAAAGTTTTCCGCCGCGTCCATTTGCCCCTGCCGCATCAGCGAACGCGCCTCGTCGGCAAGCGTCTCCGCCACTTCATGCTGCAGGTCGGCCGGCAGCTGGAGTCGAAAGACTGTGCAGAGATCAAGAAGCCCCTCGAGCAGGGGCTTTTCGGTCAAAAGCGCATGAAGATCGGCAAACGTCCCGCCGGCGGAAGCCTTGCACGAGGTCACCGTGCATCGGTAGGTCTTTGCTTTCAGGTCCAGAAGGAATGCGCGGAAGGATTCGCCCGGATGAAACGGACAAAGCGATTTGACGGCTACGCCGAATGACTGCAGATTGCGAAATCGTTCCTTCCAGTGCTCGAGAAAAGCCGGGCCATCCAAGAGGGCGTTTATCTTGCGCGCCAGACCCGTCGGCGAGTGAGTCGTCATCGCCTTGCTCAACTGGATTGCCTGTCAGAAGAATCTTGCCGGGAAAGGCAAAGAGAGTCTTTCGACCGGGTTCCTCGATGCGCGGCTACGCCCGCGTAATCCGGATATTGTCAATTCGCAACACGCCCGTCGTGGGAATATTGTCGCGAATGGACAGCGTATTCAGGGTGCGTGGGCAATTGGTCAACCGGATATTATCCAGCACGGTTTCGCCATTGACCAGGCCGGTGAGACGGCCGCCCGTCAGATTCACGATGTATTTGATGTGCCGCCACGTCCCCATTTCGTACGGGACCGGCTCGCCCTGAATTCGCAGCGAGGCTGTTCCGCCCGCATCCGGCTGGTGCACGATCGTATGAACCGACTGGCGAAAGTCGCCGTCCTTTTCCACATAAAAGCCCAGAAGGAACTTGTTTTTCCGGTCGCAGCACAAATCAAACTCGATGGCTACCTGTCCGGTGGCATCGGGGAATTTGCACGAGTAGTAAGCGCTACCGGCCCCTTCGGTTTTTTCAAATTTCATGCACTTAGCGGAATTCGGCGCCGCAGAGTCGGAGACTACTTTCAACGAGGCAAAACCATAAGATTCCTGGCTGCCTTCCCAGTTTCGCGGAAGCGCCCCGTCGGGTTCGTCGTCAAACAGCTGCTCGTAGAACACGCCTGGGGCAAATCCACCGGCCCGCGCCAGCTGCGGCTCCGGGGGCGCTTCAGCTTCCGCCGTGCCGACCCCCATCATTTCCAAGTCGAGGGGGATGGACTCAACCGGAGGCGGCGCGCTCCCGACTCCGACTTCCTCCGGCGGGGTGCTTTCCGCCTCGCCCGTCAACTCATCCAGCCGCAATGGTGCAATTTCCGGCTCCACCTCGAACGTCGGCACATGGGTTGTAGCCCCTTGCGGCGCAGGCTGGTGTTCGCCCATCAGCCCAACTTCTTCTTCCTCTTCCACACTCAGGCCGGCCGGTGCCCCACTTCCGCCCGCCCCCGTCGAGGGTTGACCAGCCTTGGGCGAAAGGGACTCAAGAAAAGGGCTTTCGGATTCTCCCTCGCTTTCAACGGCGACAAGAGTCGGTCCCACTGGAGCCGGTTCGGCTGCCTTGGGCCGCGATTTTTCGGGCGCCGTTTCCGGCGGAGCGACCGGATTCTCCTCCACCGACAGCGAGCTCAACGGATCAATGAATGGCATCCCGTCGAGCGTGGACACCGTCGGCTCGGCCTTTGGCGGCGGCGATGGCGGCGACTTGCTTTCGATGGCCGGCGGCGCCCCGCTGCTGGATAATTCACGCGCAACTTTTCCTCCGCCCGGAAGAACACCCGACGCCGCCGCGCCCGCGCCGGCAATTTCCATCATCGGCTTGAGCGTCAGGCTGCGCATTTGTTCAAGCAAGAGGCGATTGCGCCGGCGCATGCCGAAGAATATCCACAGCACCACGAGCGTCAATCCACCCAATACGCCGACCAGATAAGGAATAAACTTGACCTTTTCTTCGAAAGCCGAGCGCAGCTGCCCGTGCTCGTCGCGCAGCCCCATCAGGCCTTGATTGACCTGGGCGAGGCGCTTGGTGAGCGTGGTCAGACCCTCCTCGATCTCGAGGCGCCGACTCAGGGCGATATTGGTCCTGAGCGTGGTGAGTTTTTCCCGGATCTGCGCCTGGGTCTGCGGCTCGAGGTTGTGCTCGACCAGCAGCGAGAGCATCGTTTCGTATTCGAGCACAGCGTTCTGCCAGAACTGGTCGCGCTCGAACATTTCGGCCCGTTGCTTGGCCGCCACCAACTCGCGGTCCAGTTGGCGCTTTTGCGCCTCCGACAGGGCCGACTCGATGGTGCGACCGAGCGTATTCTGACGCAGATCGAGCTGCTGTTCGATCAAGCCCACCATGCTGTTGTCCGGATCAATTTCCAGGATTTGCTTGAGAACTTTTCGGGCCTCGTCAAAGTTGTTCGCAAACGCCGCCTTGTTGACCTGATGGAAAAGCGCGGTCAGCTGGCGGCTTTTGGACTCGCGGGCCTCCATGCCCTTGACCAGATCGGAAATCTGCTGGCGGGTCTCCAGGCGCAGCGCTTGGATATCCTTTTTGAAGTCCATGATGATTTCCGCCGGGTCCGCGCCGCTGGCGCTCTGCTGGATCAGGCGCTGGAACTCCTTTTGCTGTTCCGGCGTCAAAGTTTTCCAAATATCCGACTGGGCAATGGCCTGGGGTACCTGGGTGATGGCAATGACCGCAGGCGGCGGTGCGGCGCCCGGTTTTTCTTCGAGAATGCTGGCGGGCGGATACTGGCCGTTGGTTAGAAGGCGGCGATATTTTTCCGCATCCTCGCGCGTGCGAAAACTGCCGAGAACCAGAGCGAAAGTGGTGCCTTCGGCGCGGATTTCCGAACCAAAGAAACCGTCCAGTTCCAGCTTGCGCTTGACCTCTGCGGCGTCTTCCCGGCGGTTATACGAGCCCAAAAACAACGTATACACTTTTTCGGGCAAAGCCGTTCGCCGACGCGCAATCGGCGAATACTGCGTGGTGCCCGCAGCCCGTACAACGATGCTGGGAATCAGCACACCTTGCGATTCCAGATGCGCGCGTTCGTTTTCCGCCTCGGTTTCCGTCTGAAATGCCCCCACGAGAACATCCCATTTCTTTCCCGCCGGTTCGACCGTCACGTTCAGATATCCGCCTCCGATCAGCTCGCTCTGGAATCGTTTGGCTTCCGATTCCATGTCGAACGTGCCCATCAGAAAGCGATAGATTTGGCCGCTGCCGGCAGCGGGGCCAATGCGCGGAGGAGCAGCCGTCGGTCCAATGATTTTGGCCGGCGCCACCACCACATTGTCAAAATACACCATGTTGTATTGCACGCCCAGACCGGCTGTGCCGCGGTCCAGCGTGTTATCCGTGGCCTCCACCAGCCGCTTGCCGTCCAGATACAATCCCATAATCGGGCCGACAACGGTCAGCTGCAGAGTGTGGCGCCGATCGCGCGATCCGCTCTCGAAACTGGGAATGTCCACGCCAACGCCGTTGACACCGTAGGCCAGCGTTTTGCGTTCCCCGTTGCGGATGACGTCAATGAAGGCGCTCCGGCTGTCGCGAAAGGCCTGGATGTAACCCTCGTAATAGTTCTTCGCATCGCGCCAGCGGGCCACGACGGCCACACGCCCATTGCGGCTTCGCATCCAGAACTCTGTCGAGATGCTGTAGTCGGTCCACGCCTCGCTGCCGGCGGTCGAGATGACCGCATAGGAATAGCCGTCGCCGCCGAGATCCTGACCCGGCCCGCTGGCCAGTTCATTGTTTTCCACAAACCAAAATCGCGGAGTCGGAGCCGCTATCGCTGTCCACGAGGGCGGGCGTTCCCCCTGCCGAATGGAAAACGAATCGGAAAACAACGGCTCTTGAGCGGACGCGGAAATGGATACCCACAGAATCCAAATCGCACCTACACTCCCCCTGCGCCATGTGCACGCCATCGAACAGCCCCTTTTATAGTATCGCCCGGCCCGTTGGGCAGTAAACATTTCTGACTCTCTACGACGGTTTTTTTCTCCCCGTCAATAACTTTATCCGCCTTTTCGCATTCGTTCTACCCACCGATCCGTCCGCACAACCTCGAAATGCTCCCGAATGTGCGAACAAACGGCGGTGAAGAATTTCAGCCGCGTTGCACCGCTGCCTCCAAACAGCCAGCGCTGTCCCCACCCCGATATTACCGGCCAACGCTGCCCGTCCACCACGTCCATTCCATGAATCACATAGTTCAGGAACCGCACCGTCCGACCTATGGCTCCAACAGCCCTCATCACATAGCGTTTCCCCAGAAGGAACCCTATACCCCCGTGCATGGGAAAACGCAATCGAGGCGTAACGGAAACAGGCACTTCCATAAGCGGAAATATTTGGCAAGCAAGTTTTTCATTAGGTCCTGACTTTGCACCGCCTGCCGTCCAGAACGGACCTATCCCGCTTTTCCTGTTTCTCCGCGCGCCGAACTGCGGCACCGGCGAACCGGGTGCAACTGAAATTCGCCGCGCAATCCAACGCAGCACGCTTCCCCACCGCGTCGGCAACAAGGAAGCGTCATACCAGAATCCGTTGCGTTCGAGAACCTCCAGCACCGGGAGACTGCAGCTGTATCCGGGGGCCCGGAACCCGCGCGCCTGCACTTGGAGCACCTCTATAAGCGCCTGCTGACAATCCAGAATCTCACTTTCGACTTGCTTCCGCTCCAACTGCCCCATCTGTAGCGCGTGGTTGAAGGAATGGTTGGCCACCTCGTGTCCCGCGTCAAGCACTTTTTCCAAAATCTTTCGCTTCCAGGGAACCTGCACATCCGCCCCGACTACAAAGAAAGTGGCTGATATGCCCAAACCACGGAACATCTCCAGGAGCGCGGGCACCGCTTCGCGATACACCGGATCTTCGTCCTCGGGCCGGCCGCCTCGGCCGTAGCAGCGGCGAACGGCCCAAAAGCCGTCCACGTCCACCTGAATCACAGCTGTGGGGGGGCGATCCGTTTCGTTCGAGCGGTCCATACATCGCCACGATATGGAGTTGAAAAAGCCCGCGAGGCGAAATTGCCTATTGTCCCTCGAGCAGTTCTTTGACTTTCTTGAGAATCCGCTTCCCTCCCGAAGCTTTCTTCTCGCCCTCCGGCACTTTTTCTCCGCTGATCTCGGCCAATCGCAGGAACAGCTGCTTCTGTTCTTCGGTCAGCCGTTTGGGTGTCTGCACAACTACCTGGACGTGAAGATCGCCGCGCTCATTCCGGTTCTCCAGACGCGGCAGCCCGTGTCCCTTGATCCGAAAGACGCGATGGGTTTGGCAGCCGGGAGGAATAGTCAGCGTCACCTCGCCGTCCAAAGCCGGAAACGTTATCGTATCGCCAAGGGCGGCCTGGGAGAAGGTGATCGGTTTTTCGCAAAACAAATCTGCACCGTCGCGCTTGAAGTCCGGATGCTCGCGCACATGAACGACCGCGTAAAGATCGCCGCGGGGGCCTCCGCGAATTCCCGCTTCACCCTCGCCGGCCAAGCGCAACTGCAAACCCGTTTCGGCGCCGGGCGGAATGGCGATCTTCAATCGCACACGGCGGTTGCTCCGCCCCCGCCCGTCGCATTCCGGACATGGGGTCTCGATGTGCGTGCCCTCGCCGTGACAATAATCGCAGGTCGAAGCCACTCGGAAAAACCCGCGATTATAGACCACCTGGCCTGTTCCGCGGCAACGCGGACAGGTCCTGGGCGAGGTGCCCGGCCGCGCTCCGGTGCCGTGGCATTGTTCGCAGGTTTCCAGACGCGTGAGGTCAATCTCCGCCTGTTTGCCTGTGAGCACATCTTCGAGCGTGATTTCAAGGTTCACGCGCAGATCGCGGCCTCGATAGACTTGCCGGCGCGCCTGCGGCTCGGTCCGAATGCCGAAAAACTGCCCGAATATGCTGCCAAAAATATCCTCGATGTCGCTGAAATGTCTGAAATCTTCCCATGAAAACCCGCCGGCGCCAAAGTCTCTTTTCACCCCCTCCGGCCCAAATCGGTCGTATCGTGCGCGTTTTTCCGGGTCGCTGAGCACCTCATAGGCCTCAGCGGCCTCCTTGAACTTGTCAGCCGCGCTCGGATCGGGATTTCGATCCGGATGATATTTCAGCGCCAACTGCCGGAAAGCCCGCTTGATCTCGTCGGTCGAGGCGTTGCGGTCCACACCCAGTATTTGATAATAATCCCGTTGGGCCATAGTTGGATGGCTATTGGAGAAAAACCTTGATTATCGCCCGGTCTGCCCGCAGGTTCAGCAGACATTTTGCTCTTGCCGCGCTTCGGCCATACAGTTTTGGGAATTTACCGAAGGCTGAAACAAACGTGCAAGCAAGAAGTATCATTCGACCGGCAGGCACGATTGCCACGTTCTACAGCCCGGCAATGCCGACCGATGGAAGACCTCCGGCCTTTGTGTCGCGGGCTGCTCGCTCTTTTTGAGGGTATCCTCTATGCTCGTGGACTATCACAACCATACGCCGTTTTGCTGCCATGCCGAGGGCGATCCCGCGCAATATGTCGAGCGTGCCATAGCCCTTGGAATTGCCGAGATCGGATTTGCGGAACATTCGCCGTGGATGATCCAGAAGCCCGACGAGAAGCTCGCGCCCACCGACGCGGAGTTCCAACAGTTTGTCGGCCAGATTCAAGCCCTCCAGCGCCAATACAACCACGATCCGGCTTCGCCCATTCGGGTCCGGCTTGCCATCGAAATGGACTTTGTCCCCGAGCGACTCGACATAGCACGCCGGTATTTGGATCAGTACCCCTGGGACTACGTCATCGGCTCGGTGCATCACCTTGACCACTGGGGATTTGACAACCCCGCCTATCGGGCCGAATACCATCAGCGTGACATCGCGCGCGTCTATGACGAGTATTTCAGCCTGATTGGCGAACTGGCCGCCGCCGGCCTGTATGACACCGTCGCCCATGTGGACTTGATCAAAAAGTTCGGCTATCGCCCCGACGGCGACTTGCGCCCATTGTATCGCCGCATCGCCGCGCTTCTCAAGCGCGCCAATATGGTCGTCGAGCTCAACACCTCAGGCCGCGATAAAGAAGCCCGCGAGTTCTATCCGGCGCGCCCCTTCCTCGAGACGCTGGCCGAAGCCGGGGTCCCGCTGACACTTGGCTCCGATGCCCACGCCCCCGAGCAGGTGGGGCGTTATTTTGACGAAGCGCGCCAGCTCTTGCTGGACATCGGCGTCCGTCACATCGTCGGCTTCGAGCGCCGCCAGCGCCGCTGGATACCGCTTTGAGCAAAAAAAGATTTGAACGAATCGTGAACCTAATCCTGCGCGTGAGGAACTTTTGTCGAGCCCTCGAAAGGAGATTTCTCATGCCTCCTTCACAATCCGCCATGGATCGCCTCATCACAGCACTGCGGTTGAACACGCCGCTGATCGCCGTCTATGACGCCGCCCCCTCGGCCGACTTCGATCCCTTGATTACCGCCACAGGCCGCGCCTGCTGCTTCGCCTACTACAGCCGCTGGCTGACGGGCCACACGGTGGTCTATGAGAAGGACGACGCCGGCTTCAACAATCCCCAACACGGCTGTCCGGGCGCCCAGCGGGCCTTTGGACTTGTGGACGGATATCCATCGTTTATGGCCCATTTCCTGACCGATGGCGCGGGGGCGCCCATGGGCGAAGGACTCAAAGCCACGCCCCAGCTGGCCCAGGAGTATCTCGACCGCAACCGCAAGCCTCCTTTGTCCGGCAACACGGTCCTCATCGGCCCCCTTCGCCTCGCCCAATGGGACAAGGTCAAGAGCGTGACGTTTCTGGCCGACCCCGACCGGCTTGCGGCGCTGATGACGCTGGCTGCCTGGTGGACGTCCGATCCGGATTTCATCGCCGCCCCTTTTTCGTCGGGCTGCGGCCTGATGTGGCGCGAACTGATTGCTATGGACCGCGAGCGCGCCATCATCGGCTGCACCGACATCGCCATGCGCCGCTATGTCCCCCGCGACATTCTCTGCCTGACCGTCTCGCCCGCTCACTTCGAGCGCATGACCACCTACCCCGACACGGCTTTTCTGAACCGCGAGTGGTGGAACGATCTTATGAGGCACCGGCAGCGCGAAGCATCGCAATCGTCGTAGTCCAATGCTGTCTTTTCCGACAAACTCGACACGGGCACCGGCGTCGTCCCCGTCCGGTCTCTCGCCGTCGTATCTCGCGCTGGCCGCAGACGGCGAACTGGCCCGCCGCGCCGCCCAAGCCCGCAAGCGCATCGAGCGGTGCGACCTCTGTCCTCGCGCGTGCGCCATCAATCGCCTCGCCGGCGAGCGGGGCTTTTGCCGCGCCCCCGCCCGCGCCGTCGTCGCCAGCCACAACCGCCACGACGGCGAGGAGCCGCCGATCAGCGGCACCCGCGGGTCCGGCACCATTTTTTTCACTTACTGCACGATGCGCTGCGTCTATTGCCAGAATTTCCCCATCAGCCAGGGAGGCGTCGGCCGCGAGGTCGGCGCCGAAGGCCTCGCCGAGATGATGCTCGATCTTCAGGCGCGCGGCTGCCACAATGTTAATTTTGTCACCCCGACCCATTTCGTGCATGAAATCCTCACCGCCCTCGCTATCGCCGTTGAAAAAGGATTCCGCCTGCCCCTTGTTTATAATACCAGCGGGTATGAATCGCTTGAAACCTTGCGTTTGCTCGACGGTGTGATGGATATTTATCTGCCGGACATTCGGTACGCCGACGAGCGCCTGGCCGAGCGCTATTCCAGCGGCCGAGGCTTCGTCGCCGCCAACCGCGCCGCACTCCGTGAAATGTGGCGACAGGTCGGCCCGCTCCGGGTGGACCTTGTGGAATCTACCCCTTCCGCATTGCCCCACTTGTCCGACTCGTCCGACTCAACCACCCCGCCTGCTTCCCCCGTCGGCGCTGAAATCGCCCGCAGCGGCCTTATCGTTCGCCACCTCGTCATGCCCCGCGGTATCACGGGAACACGCGACTGCCTGGAGTTTCTGGCGCGCGAAATATCGCCCTCCGTCCACCTGAGCCTGATGAGCCAGTATTTTCCGGCCAACCGTGCAGCCGAATTCCCGGAGATCAACCGCCCGATCACCCGCCGCGAATACGCCCCGCTCGTGCGTCTGGCCGAACAGATCGGTTTCTCCGGCTGGATTCAACCGCTGTAGGCGTCTATTGGAGAAAGTACGCAGCCTTTCATAACGCAAATGCGTCACCAGGAAAGCGATGAAAATACTGAGGGTACGAGGCAGCGCTCTTGTTTTTCTCTAACATCCAACCTCTCACCTCCGTTTTCGGAGTAAGATCAATACCGCCGAAGCCTCTAATCGCCAAACCGCCCTTGATTCTTCACATCGCCGCGAGAGGGCGGTGTGCAAAAATCATCTTGGTTTCATTCATAAAGTTTGTGGTGGTTGGCGTTGTGCGCTGAGCTAAGGGTGCAAGCGATGGCAAGGAAACGTTCGGGGTGGGGACTGGCCACGAGCAGAGGAAGGTGAAGGCGATCTTGGTGGAGTATGCCGACGGGCCGTAGAGGGCGTTCGGGGGTGACGCTGGTGGAGGAGGTGGCGCGGCGAGTGGGGTTGTGGCGGGAGGTGGAGCGGGGGCTGCCGGCTCGGGGGCGCGGGATTGACTGGCTGACGATGATCAAGTCGGTGGCGATGGGGTTGTTGACGGGATCGCAGAGGACGTATGCGGCGGAGGACCTGCGGGGCGTGACAAAGCAGCCTTGACGTTGCTGGGATTGGACGGTGCGCCGGAAAAGGTGACGGTGGTGTGAGGTTTCCCCTCAGCACCCCCTTCCCCCGCTCCTTCCTTCTCCCAAACAGGGGGGTACCATATACCGGCTCTAGACCTGCGGCTGCTCATTTTTCACTTGCGGCGTAAGGCGGCTTTCCCGCAAACTTGCAGTGACTTGCCCCAGGGGAAGGCAACGTGGCGCGAGCGGTCGCTAGAGTTTTCCAGGAGAGTGTGGACACGCGCCGGACGGCTGCCGTGGCCTCGGTCGGCGGACCGAAGCTGCTGGACCGGCTGCGCCAGGCCATGCGCTCCCGCCATTACGAAAGAGACTGGACCGACGGTTGGGGCTGCGTGCAACTGCCGATGGCCCTCGACCGCAAATATCCCAACGCCGCCTCCGACTGGCGTTGGAAATGGGTCTTCCCCCAGGAGAGCCGGTGGTTGAACGCCCGGACGGGCGAGCAAGGGCGGCATCACGTCCACGAGTCCATTATCCAGAAAGCAGTGGCCGAAGCCGTCCGGAAGGCCGGCTTGACCAAGCGGGCAACTTGCCACACGTTCCGGCACTTCTTTGCCACGCACCTGCTTGCCGATGGCTACGACATTCGCACAGTGCAGGAGTTGCTGGGGCACAAAGACGTGAAGACAACGATGATTTACCCCCATGTCCTCAACCG
>JADFCW010000161.1 GCA_017161705.1 Candidatus Sumerlaeota bacterium
GGCCAGCTGGGGATCATTCCGTTCATCCGATGCGGGGCCGCTGGTTGGTATGCAGATCAACCTTCAGATTGCTGTTTCCCGCTGAATGCGGCAGACTGAAGTGTGAACTACAACGGGATGCTCGTCTCAACCCAGCTTTTCTGCACGAGCAAGGCAAAAAGGAGCCGAACAACGCCCAAGGCATAAATCCCGCGACGCCGCCTGTCACGTCTTTTCATTTGATTTTGGCAGGCTTTCCCCACAGTCTAATCCTGCAAAGTGCAAGACGATCCGTTATTTCAATGTTTCTTGATTGGAGTTGTTTCCATGGCCCGGATTTTTGACAGCATCACCCAAACCATCGGCCACACGCCCTTGGTTCGACTGCACCGAGTGACGCAGGGCTGCGTGGCCGATGTGCTTCTCAAACTCGAGTTCTTCAATCCTCTTGGAAGCGTCAAAGACCGCATCGGCCTGGCCATGATCGAGGCCGCCGAAGCCCAAGGACGCATCCAGCCGGGGCGGTCGGTTCTCATCGAGCCGACCAGCGGCAATACGGGAATCGGTTTGGCCTTCGTCGCCGCCGCCAAAGGCTACGAGCTGATTTTGACTATGCCCGACACCATGTCCATCGAGCGGCGCAAGTTGCTCAAGGTCCTTGGCGCAAAGGTGGTTCTGACCGACGGCGCGCAGGGCATGAACGGGGCTGTGGCCAAGGCCGAAGAACTGGCCCGCCGCATTCCCAACGCGTTCATCCCGCAGCAGTTTTCCAATCCCGCCAATCCGGAGGTTCATCGCCGCACCACGGCCGAGGAAATCTGGAACGACACTGACGGCGCCGTGGACATTCTCGTCGCCGGCGTCGGAACGGGCGGCACCATCACGGGAATTGCCGAGGTCATCAAGGCGCGCAAACCGTCGTTTCGCGCCGTGGCGGTGGAGCCCGACACGTCGGCGGTTCTGAGCGGCCGCAAACCAGGCCCCCACAAGATTCAGGGCATCGGCGCGGGTTTCATCCCCGATGTGCTGAACAGGTCGGTCATAGACGAGGTCATTGCCGTCAGCCAGGAGCAAACGCGCCAGACCGCCCTGCGCATCATCCGCGAGGAAGGCATTCCCGTCGGCATTTCGAGCGGCGCGGCCGCATGGGCTGCCCTGCAGGTGGCGCGCCGCCCGGAAAATGTCGGCAAGATGATTGTGGCCATCGCGCCCAGCTGCGCCGAGCGCTATCTGTCGGCCTGGATTTTTGCCGACATCAACATCGAGAGCGACTCCGTCGGAGAGTGAGAGAGACGCAGAGCAAAGAACGCAGAACGCCATAGGAAAGTGCAACCTTGGGAGCATGTGAAAAGGCAATGTCCGTCTTGGACATGCTGTTCACGGCATGGAGTTGATACACTCACCCTACCTTGCAAAAAAGGAGAACGACCATGGAACCTATTTTCGCCGCGATCTTCTGGCTCGGACACTCCTGTTTTTTCATCCAGACTTCCGACACCGCCATCCTCGTTGATCCGTTCGACCCCAAAATGGGCTACGCGGTCACAAAGGTCGAAGGCGTCCACGTGGTCGCGATCACGCACGAACACTTTGACCACAACAACGCCGCCATGGCCGCTGGTGCGCCGCTGGTACTGCGCGGACTGACGGCCGGCGGCGCCGACGTGGCCGCCCTCGATCAGAAAGTCCGCAATGTCCGAATCCGCACTGTGCCTTCGCTCCACAGCGCCGACGGCAAGCGCGGCAAAAACGCCATTTTCATCTTCGACATCGAGGGCGCCGGCGGCCCGCTCCGGATTGTCCACATGGGCGATTTCGGCGAAAAGCAACTAGGGGCTGAACGTATCCAAGCCATCGCGCCGGTGGACGTGTTGCTCTTGCCCGTCGGCGGCTTTTACACGATCGGCGCGGCCGAGGCCAATCAAGTGCTGGCCGACCTCAAGCCTCGCATCGTCGTCCCGATGCACTGGAAGACGGCCAGGACGGCGGGCCTTCCGATTCAGAACGCCGATGAGTTTTTGAAGGGGAAGAAACACATCTTGCGCGACGGCGCGGTGTCCGGCAACCGGCTGGACGTTTCGGCCTCGCTTCTCACGCGCGCAAGCGACGCGGGCGAGCCGCTGATCGCCCTATTGGATTTCGGCCCGCCGCCCGTACCGAAGAAATAGGCTTTCCATTCCGAGGCGAACCTTCGCAATGCAAAGGATGCAGATCGCCAATTGTCTTAGCGCGAGGGCGATGCATGATCTGCCTGGAGATGCGAACCGGCAAAGCCAGCATTCCACCTGCCGCGAAATGAAACGATGGACGTGCTCAAGATCGCCTTTGTCGGCCTGTTGATCCTGCTGAACGGCTTTTTCGTCGCGACAGAATTTGCGATCGTCAAGGTGCGCTCGACGCGCATCCGCATTTTGGCGCGCGAGGGTGGTTGGCGCGCCCGCATCGCCGCCCGCGTCACGGCCAATCTCGACGCCATGCTTTCCGCCACGCAGCTGGGCATCACGCTGGTCACGATCGCTCTGGGATGGGCGGGGGAAAAATGGGTCACCGAGATTATCTTCATGCCGCTGTTGCGTCTTCTCGGGTTGACCTGGGTCTCCGATGAAGTGGTTCATTCGATCGCCTTTGTGTCGGGCTATGTGGTCATTTCGGCCCTGCACATCATCATCGGCGAACTGGCGCCGAAGTCGCTGGCGATCCAGAAGGCCGAAAGCACGACGCTGTGGGTGGCCGCGCCCATTCAGGCATTCTATCTGCTCTTCTATCCGGCGATCTGGCTGCTCAACCATGCGGCGTTTCTGGTGCTTCGGATCGTAGGCGTTACTCCGGCGACCGGCCATGAGGCCGCCCACAGCGACGAGGAGCTGCGGCTAGTGCTAGCGGGTTCGAGGCGAAGCGGCCTGCTGACAGCCGACGAGCAGCGCCTGATGGAAAACGTGCTCACGATGACTGAAAAAACGGCGCGGCAGGCGATGACGCCGCGGGCATCGGTCGTGTTCCTTTCGACGCAGAACTCGCTGCGCGAGAACCTGTGGATTGCGCGCGAGTCGGGCCACACGCGGTTCCCGCTGTGCGACGGCGACCTCGATCACGTTCTCGGCATGGTGCACATCAAAGACCTGTTCGAGGCGCGCGAATCGGGCCAGCTGTCGGCGGATTTTCGCGAAGCGCGGCGCGAGATTCTGTTCTTCCCCGAAAAAGTGCCACTCATCAACCTCCTGCGCGCCTTCCAGCAGCGCCATATTCACATGGCCATTCTGGTGGATGAATACGGGATGGCGTCGGGCATGATCACGCTCGAGGACGTGCTCGAAGAACTGGTCGGCGAAATTCAGGATGAATTCGACAAGGAGTCGCCGCTCATCGTGATGATCCGCCCCGGCCAGTATCGCGTGGATGCGCTCTGCCCGCTGGATACGTTCCAGCGTGCATTCGGGTTCGAGGCCATCGAGAGCGGCGCGACGACAGTCGGCGGCTTGGTGTTCGAACGGTGCGGTCATTTGCCCGAACGCGGCGAGACCGTGGCGTGGGGCGAGGACAAGTTCATTGTCGAGGCAGTCAAGGGACAGCGGATCGTGTCGTTACGGTTTTTGACGCAGCGCAAAGCACGGCTGCAGCCTGCGCCAAGCGAGATATAGGAGCCCTGTAGGTCGAATGGGATGAAAATCGCACGCAGTGCGAAATGGACGCCCATTGGATTTGCCTCGAAAGAGAGCTTGGACGATGGACTTTGAAGCGGCTTATCGGAATCGGTTTCGCCGCGGCACGTTGCGCGAGCGCACAGCGGCGGCGCACGAGGCTCTCGCCCATTGCACGCTTTGTCCGCGCAACTGCGGCGTCAACCGTCTCGAGGGCGAACTGGGCTTTTGCCGGACGGGCGTGCGCGCGATCGTCAGCAGCTTCGGCCCCCACTTCGGCGAAGAGGAGCCACTGGTCGGACGCGGCGGTTCGGGCACCATTTTTTTCGCCTCGTGCAATCTGCGCTGCGTCTTCTGCCAGAACTTCGAGATCAGCCATGAGATGGAAGGCCGCGAGGTCGAGCCGCAGTCGCTCGCCGCCATCATGCTGCATCTGCAGGACGCCGGTTGCCACAACATCAACTTCGTGACGCCCAGCCACGTCGTGCCCCAGATTCTTGCTGCTCTCGAACTGGCCGCCGAAAAAGGGCTCCGCCTGCCGCTGGTCTATAATACCGGCGGCTACGATGCCCTGGAGACACTGCGGCTCCTCGACGGCATCGTGGACATCTATATGCCCGATCTGAAGTGCATGGACCGGGAGGTTGCTCGCACCTATCTGACGGCGGAGGACTACCCGGACACGGCGCGCGCGGCTATCCGCGAAATGCACCGGCAGGTCGGCGATCTGGTCCTGGATACTCAGGGAATTGCTCTCCGCGGCCTGCTGGTTCGCCATCTCGTGATGCCGAACGGTCTGGCCGGCACCGAGGCCGCCATGCGCTTTCTGGCCGATGAGATTTCCCGTAACACTTACGTCAATGTCATGGCGCAGTATCGGCCGTGCGGGCTGGCCGACCGCTATGCACCGCTAGCGCGCCCGATTTCCGGCGCTGAATATCGCGCCGCCGTGGAGTCGGCTCTGGCCGCAGGCCTTCAGCGGCTGGACGATCGCGCGGCTCGACGCCTGCGCCTATAGGCGTCTGCCGGTTGCCTACAACCCGCCTCAAAATGGCTTCCATACTCCACCCCGTGCGGACGCTCTCTTGCTTCCGATGGATCGGTGCATTCGAGCATCCACTCGGCGGTTTCGCACAAATTGGCTTTGGCCAATTCGATTCGGTCCGCCGGCTGGCTCTGTCCTGTTCGCGGCACACTGCAGAATACACCCTGCCATCCTTCCCAAGGATGACCGTCACGCGTGTTGCTTCCGCCGTTACTCTTCCCGACCGACACAAACGCACACCGATCTATTCTCTGCAGGCAAGACGGGCGGGTGGGGCGCCCGGCGCGCAGTCGGTGTCATCCCACAGGCAGCGTGGTGACCTTCTTTTCGAGCGCAAACATTTTGTCGCGCAGTTCGGCCGCCCTCTCGAAGTCCAGCTTCGCAGCGGCATCGAGCATCTGCTTGCGCAACTTCTTGATCTCTTTTGCCAGCGCTGCCGGGTCCGCCAGATACTTCTCTTCCGGCTCGGCCACCATCGGTACGGTCGCGTAGTCGGCCTCATAGACGGTGTCAAGGATGTTGGTGATCTGTTTCCTGACCGATTCGGGCGTGATGCCGTTGGCGCGGTTGAACTCTTCCTGCAGGGCGCGGCGCCGATTGGTCTCCTCGATCGCCGCCCGCATCGAGTCGGTCACTCGGTCGGCATAAAGGATGACGCGGCCCTCGACGTTTCGCGCCGCTCGCCCGCAGGTCTGGATGAGGGCGACGGTCGAACGCAGGAAGCCCTCCTTGTCGGCGTCCAAAATTGCTACCAGCGCGACTTCCGGCAGGTCCAGTCCCTCGCGCAGCAAATTGACGCCGATCAGCACATCGAACACGCCGCGCCGCAGGTCGCGGATGATCTCCGTGCGCTCGATCGTGTGGACGTCGGCGTGCAGATACTTCACCTTGACGCCGAGGTCGGCGTAATAGTCGGCAAGGTCTTCGGCCATCCGTTTGGTGAGCGTGGCGACCAGTACGCGCTGGCCGCGCTCGACGCATTTTCGCACCTCGCCGAGCAAATCGTCCACCTGGCCGGTTGCCGGCCGCACCTCGATGGCAGGGTCAATCAGACCGGTCGGGCGGATGACCTGTTCAGCCACTACGCCGCCGCTGCGTTCGATTTCCCACTCTGCCGGCGTCGCCGAGACATAGATTGTCTGGTGGATGCGCTGCAAAAACTCCTCGAACTTGAGCGGGCGGTTGTCGAGCGCCGAGGGCAGGCGGAACCCATACTCGACCAGCGTTTCCTTGCGCGAGCGGTCGGCCCGATACATGGCGCGCAGCTGCGGAAGGGTCTGATGGCTTTCGTCAATGAACAGCAGGAAGGGTTCGGGGAAGTAGTCGAGCAGACAGTCGGGCGGCTCGCCGGGAGCGCGGCCGGCGAGGTGCCGCGAGTAATTCTCGATGCCCGTGCACGTGCCCATCTCTTCGATCATTTCCAGGTCATACAGGGTTCGTTGTTCGAGGCGCTGGGCTTCGACGAGTTTGTTTTGCGCACGCAATTCGGCCAGTCGTTCGCGCAGCTCGGCACGAATGGCCTCGATGGCGCGGCTGCGCCGGTCGCCCCCGGTTACGTAAAAGGTCGAAGGATAGATGGCCGCGCGCCGCAGCGGGCGCAGCCGCCTGCCCGTCAACGGGTCAATTTCGCTGATGGATTCGAGTTCTTCGCCGAAAAATTCAAGGCGGATCGCCTTCCGCTCTTCATACGCCGGGAAGATATCCACCACATCGCCGCGCACGCGGAACGTACCGCGGTAGAAATCCGTGTCGTTGCGTTGATACTGGATGTCCACCAGGTGGCGCAGGATATCGCAGCGGCGGTCGCGCGTGCCCTCGCGCAAAAACAGAACCATATCATGAAAGTCCTGCGGCGAGCCGATGCCGTAGATGCACGAGACCGACGCTACGACAATGACATCGCGCCGTTCGAGCACCGACCGTGTGGCCGACAACCGCATCTTGTCCAACTCGTCATTGATCGAGGCGTCCTTGGCAATATACGTGTCGGTCTCTGGAATATACGCCTCGGGCAGATAGTAATCGTAATAGCTGACGAAATACTCGACGGCGTTGTCAGGAAACAGTTCCTTGAACTCGCGGAACAACTGGGCGGCAAGCGTTTTGTTATGCGCCAGAACGAGGGCCGGCCGGCCGACCCGCGCAATAACATGGGCCATCGTGAACGTCTTGCCCGAGCCGGTGACGCCTAGCAGCACCTGATCCTTGAGCCCTCGTTCGACCCCGGCGACAAGCTGCTCGATCGCCCGCGGCTGGTCGCCCCGCGGCTCAAACGGGCTGACAAGTCGAAATTCTTTGGACGGCTCCTCGTACGATTCGGATCGCGACATAGCGGGAAGATGCTATCCCGGACCGATTCCGTGAGCAAGTGTTGGATATACCCTGAAAAGCCGCATCATAACATTTGCGCCTGCAGGAAGATTCTTTCGGCCCCGGGTGCGCCATCGAATCCCGCGCGAGGCAACGCTCCTGCCAGTACTACAAGTTTTCCATGGCGTTGCGCGACAATCAATAGGAACCCCGAGAGGTATGCTCGGATGCCCGGATAATCCCTGCGTTGTTTTCCGTTGACAGAACAGCGAATGGGCAGAAAAGAATCTTTTCAGTTGAGCGCGCCGCATTCCAGCGGAGAGGTGGCCGAGTGGCTGAAGGCGGCGTCTTGCTAAGGCGTTGACAGGGGAAACCCTGTCCCTGGGTTCGAATCCCAGCCTCTCCGCCATTTTATTTGTCTTTGGTTTTTGCGCTGTCGGTCTTTTTCTTCGGCGCAACCGCTTTTGCTTTCGCGGGCGTTTGGGTCTTCCCCGGAAAACCGTAATACATCTTGCCGGCGTTGGCATCCCGCGGCCCAGGCGGCAATTCCTTCTGCCACGCGAGAAGCTTTTCGCTCATCCGCGCCACCACATCCGGGTGCTCGTCGGCTACGTTGTTGAGCTGAGTGAGGTCCTTTTTCATATCATACAGCTCGACCCGGCTGCCGTCGGGATTCATCAGCAACTTCCAGTCGCCCTCGCGCATAGCCAGCTGCGGGCTGTGATGGAAAGGTTCGCCGGCGATGTTGAACCGCCACTCCCACATCAGGGAGGTCTTGCGCGGCCGCGGGTTCCCCAGAAAAACGTCGCTCATGTCTTCGCCGTCGAGTTTATGGTCGGCGGGAATGGATGCACCCGCCAGCTTGCATACGGTCGGCAACCAGTCCACGCCCGCCACGACCGACTGATCGTCAATCACGCCGCGGGGGACCTTGCCGGGCCAGCGGATAATGCCGGGCACGCGAATGCCGCCTTCGTAGAGACTGCGCTTGCGGCCGCGGAACGGCCCGGCGCTGCCGACGCCGCTGTGGCCGGCGTTGCGGATATGTATGTCTTCAGGACCATTGTCGCTGCTGAACAGAACGAACGTTTTCTCGTCCAGATTCATTTCCTTGAGCGCGGCAAAGAGCCGGCCGATCTGAGCGTCCAGATCGGTCACCGACGCATAGTAAATTTCGGCGGCGCTGTGGTGGGGGAATTTCGGTCCGCCCGGGCGGAGAAACTCATACGGCTTCATCTGCTCGTCCGTGGGATTCAGCGTAGCGTGAGGCACCAAGGTCCACAGGTGCACGTAAAACGGCTTGTCTTGGTTGGCTCGAATGAACGCGATCGCCTCGTCCACGAAAAGAGCAGAGGACCTGGCGCGGAAATAGGGGTCGTTCGCCGGACCATCCGCTCCGCCCGACTCGCCCGTGCCCACAAAGTCGAAACCATACCGGTCAATGGCCGGCCCGCCGGAGTTGTTGCCCAGATGCCATTTTCCGATGTGTGCCGTCGTGTAACCGGCCTTTTTCAGCAGGGCCGCCGCATTCGGCACCGTCGGCTCCAGCCAGTTGGACATGCCGCGCGCCTCATTTTGCTGCGCCGTTGAGTAGTGTCCGTGAATCCGGTGCCGCGCCGGATACTGGCCTGTGAAAAAGGCGCACCGGCTGGGCGAGCAAACGGAGCCGCACGCATAGAACTGCGTGAACAGCGTGCCCTCGCTGGCCATCCGGTCGAGATGGGGCGTCCGGATTTGTGGATGCCCGTAGCAGCGCAAATCGCCCCAGCCCAAATCGTCGGCGAGGATAAAGATGATATTCGGGCGTTCGGCGGAGAAGACCGCCGTCTGCATCTGCACTGCCCAAAAGGCAACAATCCACACTACAGCCCGCGCTGTCATCCACCTGGAAATCCATTGCCATCTTCTCATAGCGTCACCTCCATCACTATGCAGTAAAATATAGGGGGAGCGCCGGCCGCTTGCCGACCTTTCCCGTCCGCAACCTACGGCTTCCAAAAATCCATCGGCGGCGGCTCGTCTTTTTTCGCTTCAGGGGACGCCTCAGCTTTCTTGACCGGCCGCGGTCGAAGAATTCCGGCCAGCAGACCGGCGGCCAGCGGAATGATCGCCCGCTGGATCCAAATCCAGCCGCACCCGATCTGAGTGGCCAGAAGCAAGACCACCAGAGCCCCCGCCCATTGCGGGCCGGTCTGGACCAGCGTGCGCAGTCCCGGCCCCAGTCCTTTGCGAATTTCCTCCCGATCCGCCCCCGAGCCTAAAAACCATGCGCATACAAACAGCGCAACAAACAGCGGCGCGCCCAGCCAGATTCGATGGCCGCCATAAAACCGCCACACCGGATACACGGTGCCGACCAGAGCGCCGACAAAAAGCACAGCCGTCCACACGGCCGCATTGGATTGGAGAGAAGACTTGTTGCCCATGCTCAGCCTCTCTTGATATGCAGCCAGCACGCCACTTCGCGGGCGTCGCCGATGCGTGTCAGCGGCGGATATTGGGTCTTGCACAGTTCCTGAATCTCGGGATGGCGCGGGCATTCGGGGCAGCGCGGATGAAAGTGGCAGCCCGAAGGCGGATTGATGGGGCTGGGCACATCGCCTTCGAGGACAATTTTTTTCCCCCGCTTCTGCGGCACCGGACGCGGCACCGCGCGCAGCAACGCCTGCGTGTAGGGATGAAGCGCTTCGCGAAAGATTTCGCCTGTCGGCCCCAACTCGACGATACGTCCCAGATACATCACCGCGACGCGCTGGCTGATATGGCCGACGACGCTGAGGTCGTGCGCGATAAACAGATACGACAGACCCAGCCGCTCCTGCAAATCCTGCAATAGATTGATAATCTGCGCCTGGATCGAAACATCGAGCGCCGAGACCGGTTCGTCGCAGATGATTACCCGCGGATCCACCGCCAGTGCGCGCGCAATGCCGATCCTCTGGCGCTGCCCGCCGCTGAATTCGTGGGGGAAGCGCCTGGCGTGGCCGGCTTCGAGACCCACCGCTTCGAGCAGCTCGACCACGCGCTTCTGACGCGCTTCGCCTTTGGCCAGCTTGTGGATGGCCAGCGGTTCGCCGATGATCGAGCCAACCGTCATGCGCGGGTTCAGCGACGAATAGGGGTCCTGAAAAATCATCTGAATGCGCCGGCGATAGGGAAACAGGGCGCGGTTGCCGAGCGTGGCCAGGTTGGGCGAGTCGCCGTAAAACACCTCGCCCGACGACGGGCGGATAAGTTGGATAATCGTGCGGCCGAGCGTGGTCTTGCCACAACCGCTTTCACCCACCAGTCCAAGAGTTTCCTTTTCGTGCAAATCCAGGCTCACGCCGTCCACCGCCCGGACGTAGTTGACCGTCCGAGAGAACAGGCCTTTCTTGATCGGGAAAAACTTGCGCAGATTACGGACGCGCAGCAGCGCGCCGTCGGTGTTCACGTCAGCCACAGACAACCTCGTTTCGAATTGATGAATGAGCGGGCACGCGGCGACCGTGCCGTAACCGGATGCTCCCGCTGCATGCCGCAAGCGTCATCGCCAGCCGATGATGATGGTGCATTCGAGCATGGAACGTCCCTGGTTATCCATAAAGGGGCGCATGGGCCCGTTCTGAATGTCGCGCAGCACGCCGCTTCGCTGAACCTCCTCGATAAAGCGCTGATTGGCCACGTTATCATTGGGGGCGACGCCGGTCACGCGAATCGTGGCGCCCGGGGCGTGTTGCAGGCGCGTGATGCGCCAGCCCGCCCTCTGGGCGCAGCCGCGAATGATTCGCTCGACCTCGGCGGCGCGGCCGCTTGCAGCAATGCCGGCGGGGGCGGCCCCGGGGGCCGCGCCCTGCGGGGCGCGAGCGAACGGCGTTCGTGTAACAATCGGCGTAGGCGGCGGTGTATAAGGCGGACGCGTGATCTGCGGAGTCGGCACGGGTGTGGGACTTGGCGTGGGTGCAGGTGCGGGCGTTTCCGTAGGAGTAGGAGCCGGTGTTGCAGTGGCTGTTATGGGCGCAGGCGGCGGATTGACGGTCATTTCCGGTTTTTTGCAGGAAGACATAAAGAGCATTAGGGAGAGCACGGACGAGATGGACAATAGGACGGGCAGCGGGAGGCTGCACGAGCGCTTCGGGGAACGCGGCGCCTGCGCTCGAATGCCCTGGATTGCTTCGTGCGGTTTCATGCTCTGTTGGATCATCGTTTTTCCATGCCTTTTCGAGCGGCTACGGTGGCATCGGCCGCGCGTTTCGCCGCCGGCACTTCAACCGGTGCCGGCCGGGAGCGCGACGGTTTGCCCGCTGACGCACCGCGTCGAGCGCCCGCTTTGCCTTTCGGGATTTCGGGAAACACCAGATCGAGCACTTCATCCATGTGGTCCACGAGATGGAACCGAATCTCGCGGCGGATGTCGGCGGGAATGTCATCGAGGTCCTTTTCATTGCGGCGCGGCAGAATGATCTCGCGCACTCCGGCGCGATGCGCCGCCAGAGCTTTTTCCTTAATGCCGCCGACCGGAAGGACGTGGCCCTTGAGCGTCAACTCGCCGGTCATCGCCACCCGCTCGCGCAGAGGCGATCCGCCCAGCAGCGAGGCAATGGCCGCGCAGATCGTAATCCCCGCCGACGGCCCGTCCTTGGGAATGGCGGCTGCCGGGACATGGATATGAAAATCCGAGCGCTGAAAAACCCGCTCAGGGATGTTGAGCTGCCGAGCGCACGAGTGCAGATACGTCAGCGCGGCCTGGGCGGATTCTTTCATCACATCGCCCAGCTGGCCGGTCAAAATATAGCGCCCGCTGCCCTGGGTGCGTGCACATTCGACAAACAGAATCTCGCCGCCGTTCTCGGTCCAGGCCAGTCCGACCGCTACGCCGGGATTCTGCGCGCGCTCGACGACTTCCTGAAAATAGCGGGAAGGCCCCAGGAAGGCGGCAACTCGCTTGGGCGTGATCGTGATCCGCCGGGCGTCGCCCGTGGCGTGTCTACGGGCCACCTTTCGGCAGATGTTGCCGATTTCCCGTTCGAGATTGCGCAGACCGGCCTCGCGCGTATATTCGCCGATTAGCCGCTGAATCGCCTGCGTTGTAAATCGGACGTCGCCGGCTTTGAGGCCTGCGTTCTCCAACTGCCGCGGGATCAGATATCGCCGCGCAATGTGCAACTTCTCTTCGGGCGTATAGCCCGACAGCGTCAGCACTTCCATGCGGTCGCGCAGCGGCGCGGGAATCGGATCGAGCACATTGGCCGTCGTGATGAACATGACCTTCGAGAGATCGAAGGGCATGTCGAGGTAGTTGTCCACAAACGAATTGTTTTGTTCAGGGTCGAGCACTTCGAGCAGGGCAGACGCAGGATCGCCGCGGAAGTCGCGCCCGAGTTTGTCCACCTCGTCGAGCATCATGACGGGATTATTGGAGCCGCAGTCTTTGAGTCCCTTGAGGATGCGGCCGGGCATGGCGCCAATATAGGTGCGGCGGTGGCCGCGGATTTCGGCCTCGTCGTGCAGGCCGCCGAGGCTGGCACGGTAGAATTTGCGGCCCATCGCCCGCGCGATCGAACGGCCCAGCGACGTCTTGCCCACACCCGGTGCGCCGACAAAGCAGAGGATTGGCCCGCGGATCTCCTTTCGCAGCTTGTACACGGCCAGATATTCGAGAATGCGCTCTTTGACTTTGTCCAGATCGTAGTGGTCTTCGTCGAGAATCCGCGCGGCCTGCTCCATGTCCAGGTTATCCTGCGTGGAGACTTGCCAGGGGAGCGAGAGAATCCAGTCCACATAGGTGCGGGCGACGGTGAACTCGGCCGAGGCGGGGGGCATTGTTTCAAGGCGGGCGATCTCTTTTTCCGCCACCTTGCGGGCATGGTCCGGCAGGGCGATTTTTTCCAGACGCTGCTTCAGTTCGGCCACCTCCGAGCTGCCTTCTTCGCTTTCCCCCAGTTCTTTACGGATTGCCTTCAATTGCTCGCGCAGATAGTATTCGCGCTGCGTGCGGTCCATCGCACTCTTGACCCGCGACTGAATAGCGCTGCCCAGTTCGAGCATCTCGATCTCGCGGTTGAGAATGGTCAAAATCCGCTCCAGTCGCGCCTTGGGGTGAATAGCCTCCAGCACCTGCTGCTGCTCGGGGATTTGCAGCGATAGATTGGAAGCGATCAGATCGGCGAGACGGCCCGGGTCGTTGAGATTCATCACCGCGACGGCTAAATCCTCGGGCAGCGAGGACAGTTCGACGACGCGGCGCATCAACGTTTGCGCGTTGCGGACCATGGCCTGGACTTGCTTGTCCTGCACAGACGGCTCGGTCAGCACCTCAACCCGCGCGACCAGGTAGGGTTCATTGGCGACCGTTTCGACAAAGCGAACGCGCCGCACGCCGTGGATGAGCAGCCGGATGCTTCCGTCGGGAATTTTCACCATTTTGAGGATCACGGCCGCCGTTCCCGTATGATAGATCCGCTGCTCGCCGGCCGCGTCCTCGGCCGCCGCCGGATTGTGCGTGAACACGCCGACCAGCCGGTTGCCGCGCAGCGCGTCCTCCACCAGCTTCCGCCCGCGGTCGTCGTTAACCAGGATCGGTGCAATCATAAACGGAAACAGCACCATATGATCCAGCGACAGGACCGGCAGGCAATCGGGCACCTCAAACGTCAATTCTTCCGATGCCGCAGTGTTCGGCCTCGATTCTGTCTCTTTTGCTCTTTCGCTCTCACTCATCTCGACAGTCCTGTCTGTTCTGCTGGAAGGGGACTATTCCCGCGCCGCTGAAATTTGCGCTTCATGCCGGAGCCATCCTTCCTAAGATCCATTATAGTACGCTGCAGCGGGAACCACCCCAAAGAATTACGCTCGGAAGTTCGATTGTCCGCATGCGAAAGGCTGAACTGCGGGTCTTTCACAGTGCCATCCATTGCGTTCTATTCCTTATGAACTTTAATTTCCACCCGGGCCAGCTTGGTCGGCCCTTTGGGAATTTCGACGTCCAAAAATCCGTCATGATAGCGGGCTACAATGCCGTCCTCGATGATACCGATCGGCAGGCGGATGATCCGCTCAAAGCAGCCATAGGAGATTTCCATGACGTGGAATTCCTCTTCCGGGGCCGGTGCTGCGTGAGGCCGGTGACCATGGATCACCAAATCGCCCTGGACGATCGAAACCGAAAGATCGTTGGGGCGAACACCGGCGACCTCCATCCGCACGAACAGTCGGTCGCGCGTCTCCG
>JADFCW010000162.1 GCA_017161705.1 Candidatus Sumerlaeota bacterium
GTCGTGGAAGGGTATTGCATAGCGAAGCGGCTCATTGATGGGAAAGACAGCGATAGAACGGCCCTGTTCTTCTGTCAGGTAATAGCCAAAGGTCTGCGATTCGGTCAGGCCGGCGCACTTGAAGTGGGAGTCGTCGAGAGCGGCGTACTCGAGGCCGGCTTCGCGCATGAAACGAGGCAAGTGAGGTTCCCAGACACGCTCAGCCAGCCACATCCCTCGGGGCCGAACGCCGAACAGGGTTTCGATCCGGTCGCTCATCAGGCGCATCTGGCCGATCTTGTCGTGGTCGGGAATAACGGGGAGAATAGGCTCATAGTAGCCGCCGCCAAGAATTTCGGCCTGTCCGCGCGCAACCAGGCTGCGCAGCCGCTCGATGTATTCCGGGTGGCGTTCGAGCATCCAATCGAGCAGGCAACCGGTGTTGTGAAAGGCGAATCGCACGGTCGGATGACGGTCGAGCACATCGAGAAAAGGACCATAGGCTTTGCGATAGCCGTCCTCGATCACGTGGTCGAAATTGCCGACCGGCTGGTGATTGTGGACGCCAAGAGCGAGATGGATGGTTTTCATGGCAAACTCCGGCAAAGGATATGATGGGGAGAAAATCGGGCGGACGTCGGGGACGCCATGGACGAAAGGGACGGCACGGACACGATAGGCGGATTACCTTTTTTCATTCAGCCAGCTTATTGGCCACCGGGTTTCCGCACCCGGTTGCCCATGGCGGCGGCTTCGTGCATGCGCCGGGTAATTTGTTCGTCGAGGGAACGCGCCGGATTGAAACCCGTGTTTTTGAGGCGCTGGTTCATGGCGGCGACCTCGACGAGGATGCTGAGGTTGCGGCCGGGCTCCACGGGAATCACATACTCCGGAATGTCCACGTCGAGAATGGTGCGGCGCTGTTCGTCAATGCCCAGGCGATCGTAGATTTTGCCGCTTTGCCACTGCTCGAGCCAGATGATCAGGTCCACCGTTTTTTCGTCGCACACCGCGCCCGCTCCGAACAACAACTCGACATTGATAATGCCGAGTCCGCGCACCTCCATGTGATGCTTGGTTGCGGGCAAGCTCGACCCTACGATTGTGGTCTTGGACTGACGGCGCAGCACCACCACATCGTCGGCAACCAGACGGTGCCCGCGCTGGATAAGTTCCAGCGCGCATTCGCTTTTGCCCACTCCGCTTTCGCCCACCAGAAGAACGCCCATACCAAAGACGTCCAACAAGCCGCCGTGGATGGACATCGAAGGCGCAAAGACGGGTTCCAGGATATACATCAGGCGGCCGACAAAGCGCGACGTGGACAGGTTGCTTTTCAGCAACGGTATATTGTGCTCCTCCGCCAACCTCGGCAGTTCCTCCGGGATCGGATACGTCGAGGTAACAATCATACAAGGGATAGGATATTGAAAGACGCGCTGGATATGGTGGATCCGTTTGCGGCGCGAGAGACTTCGCAGATACGACAGTTCGGTGTTGCCGAGAATTTGAAGACGATCGAAGGCGAACACATCGAAAAAACCGGCGAATGCCGTGCCCGGCCGATTCCACTCGCTGGTCTTGATCACATTGTCCATGCCTTTGCGGCCGGCCAGGATTTTGATCTCCAGTGTGCGACCCGCCAAATCCATGAACTCCTGAATGGTCAGAGACCGTTTGGCCGGAGCCAGTTCCCCCAGCAAACGTTGGGCGTTGCTGGGCATTTTTGTTTTCTTTCGCGCCATCGGAGCATCCTCGAAACGGGTCTTTCGGGCACGTGGCCGCTGTGCCCCGAATGGGTCTGCTATCGCGCCTTGCGAATAGCCGTGGCCAGCGATTTTCGCGCTTCGGCCAGATGGCGCAGTCGCGCGGCGTTCCATGCCTGCATGCCTCGGGCGCGCCGTTCCAGGCGCCCAATCTCTCCGCGCACGCTGACGGGAGCCGGACCGCCGAAGGCCCGTTTGGTGCCGAGTGCGCGGGACGGCTCGATCGCCGCCATCCAAAGGGATTTGGGAATTTTCTGGCTTACACCCGCCGCGTCCAAAGCGTGCGCGACGGCTTCGGGCGTGAACCGGCCGGCGGACTCGCACTCCCGCACCAGCGTCGCAACGATTTCATAGGCCTGCCGGAACGGCAATCCGCCGCGGCGCGCCAGCAAATCGGCCAGGTCCACAGCCGCCAGAAAATCGTGCTGCGTCGCCTCGGCCATGCGCCGTGTGTCCACGGTCATCGCGGCAATCGCTTCGCGGAAGACGGCAGGTGCATCGCGCATTTCTTCCACGGCATTCATGACCAGATATTTTGTCCATTGCGAATCGCGATTGTAGCCGGACAACATCCCTTTGTTGATGGCAAACAAAGACTGAAGAATGCCCTGCAGGACGGCGGCTTTGGCGCGCGTGACCTCGCAGAAATCCGGATTGCGCTTCTGCGGCATGATCGAAGAGCCGGTCACATGCCGGTCGTCCAGCGTAATAAAACCGATCCAGGGCATTGACCAAAACACAAGATCCTGGGCCAGAAGCGCAAGGTGGTTTGCTGCAAAGGCCAGATCCGCGGTCGCCCGCGCTTCCATTTCCCACCGGCTCGAGACGCAGTCAATGGAGTTCTCCTGCACACCGTCAAAGCCGAGATAGCGGGCCGTCAGGGCGCGATTGATCGGCCACGAGGTGCCGTGGCCGGCAGCGGCGCCGAGAGGCGACACGTTCACGGTGCGAAACGTGGCACACATCTGCTCGATGTCCCGCAGCAGGGCCTGAGCATGGGCGCAAAGAATATGGCCGAACGTCGAGGTGCCCGCCGGTTGCGTGTGGCTGAGGCCGGGCATCAAGGTGCGAAGGTGCTGTTTCGCCTGGGCCAGCAGTTCGAGGACAAGAGCAATCAGCTCCCCCTGGAATGTGAGCACGGCCTCGCGGATAAACATCCGCACATCGGTCGTGCTCTGGTCATTGCGGCTCCGGCCGGTGTGCAGTCGCCCGCCGGCCTCGGCCCCGGCTTTCTCCGTAACCGATCGTTCAATGCAGACGTGGACATCTTCGAGGGCGGGATCGAGCGTCCAGGTTCCCGCGCGCCATTCGCGCTCGATAGCCGTCAGCGCCTGCTGAATCTTGCGGTGAATATTGCGCTCGATGATGCCGCTGCGATAGAGCATCAGCGCGTGCGCCTGATTCAGCCACAGGTCGTAGGGAATCAGAACGGCATCGGCCATGGGGCGCTGGCAAACATCCCAGCCCGCCGTATAAGCGACATGCAGCGCCGAGGGCGGCCGTTTCATGCGCGCCTGCCAGACTGTCTTGGAAGATTTCTCTGCCACAAACCTCTCCGTCGCAAAGAATTGCATTTGCGGAACATACTTTGCCGCACACAACAGCAATGAATAGCGGGATGTCAGGCAACTGCGCAAGCGAAAAGGTCCTCTGCGCCCTTGACAAACCCACCTCCCGGAATCGGGATAGCACTCTCCCCAGCCTTTCCCTCCTGGACTGCGTGCAGCCATGCTGCCGCTTTGCTGGAATCACAATCCTATTAGCCAAACGTTATTTAGCCCATAAGAGCGAACCCAAAAAACGCCAGCATGGGTGGACGCAGTCCAAAACAAAGACCGTTTTCCCCGCTCTTGGATAATGTTTCCCTGCAATGCCGCTTTGGCCGTTTACAGATTCTTATCGTCGGCCAGCAACAGCACCCAGTCCCCTGAACCCGGACAGTTCAGCGTTTGCGGGCCGTCGAGCCGCACGGGAAAAGCCTCGCCAGACCACTCTCCGCTGCGAGGATTGAACCAGCGCGCGCGAACCGCCGCCCGGTCTTTCATCTTCAAGGCGACCTTTCCCCCGTCGGGACAATAGACCACATAGGGACCGCCCGGCCGGGCATAGCACAACGAGCCCGTGCTGACCCAGTCGTTGTGCGGCGCCATTTCCCACCAGGGCAGTGCTTCGAAAAACCGGCGGAGCGCAGACAGTTGCTGTGGTGCGCGGCCTTTGCCGGGTCGGCCAGTGTAGAACGACGCCGCCTCGACCTGGTCGCCGTAAGTCCCATACCCGCCGGCCATTGCAATCCCCCAATGACAGCGCCTCACCCAGTCGGCGTTCATGCCGTGGCGCGGTGCATTGTTCGTACCCTCGTAGCCGTATTCCTCGTTCACATACGGCTTGGGTTCGGCGTAGTATTGCAAGGCCCAGGCGTTGACCTCGACCGGCGTGCCATATTGCTGTGTGATGATGAAACCCGCCCACGGCGCGTTGGGATAGAGCCACTCGGCGTAGGCGTGTACGGACAGCGGGCGGTCGTAGGGATCGCAGCGGCGAACGAACTCGCCCATAGCAGGCGCCCATTTTGCCTCGCGATACTCGTTGTGTTCGTTGCCGAGGTCCCACCAAACGTTGCTGAAAGCGGCCAGCCGCGCTACGCCGTACCGGTAGAAACGGAATTCGGCCTCGGTCAGCGCGCCATATTCCTTTGGGAGATTCTGCTTTTCGATGGTAAAGATAACCGTGGCCACTATGCCGCGGTCGCGCATGGCGCGAATGGCGCGCTCGGCCTTCTGCCAGTAGGCAACGGTAAAGCGCGTGAAGTCGTAGCGATGCGGCTCGCCCACCCACACTGGCAGCGGATTGACCGAACCGTCGGGCGCGCCGTAGTTGCGCGCATACTTCGACTTCGATTGTTCCACGCCATACTCAGGGTCGTCGGGGCGGCGCCGCTGTGGCACGTCGCGCGGATAGCCGGCCAGGAGAAAACGGATTTTGTTAAAGCCGTTGCGCGCCGCATATTCGATCGTTTCGAGCACCTGCGTGTCGTTGCGCGAGGGATCGAGCAGGTGATAAGCCGTCAGGCCGACGTGGTAAAAATGCTGATCGCTCTGAGCACGAATCCAGTGCTTCGGATGTTTGGGATCGGGGATGACGGGACGGAACTCGTTTCCCGCAACACAGCGAAACCGCCCCGTGTGTGTGCTCGTAGCCGCACCGTCGAAAAAGTTCAGGCGGTAGGCATAATCAGCGTTCAATTGCTCCGGCGAGAAACGAATGCGAAACACACTGCCGTCCTGTGAGTCGCAAAACCCCTCGATGTGAATCGTTTGCTCTCCTGAGCGAAATTCGCCGACAAGGTGCGCGTCGGTAAAAGGATTTTTTGCGATGGGAGCGGCCACATGCACCTCGGCCTCCCAAAGACCAAATTGTGGGACGCGGTCGGATGGTGGGACGAATCGGGCTGGGCCCGAAAACGCGGCAGCACTGAAAACAAAAAAGCCGATGATGGCCGCGAAGTGCGGAACTGCTTGTTTCATGGCATGGGCCCTCCTGAAGAAATGTTGACGAGGTTGGAGTGTTTCGAGAGCAATGACTCCCTGTCAACACTTTGTCCAATGCATGAAAAAGACGCGCTGCGTTTCTCTTTGCCGGGGCGGTGTTTGCGGGAGAAACACGGACATCTATTCAATAGTAGTTTGCCCACGATTCGCGCGCCGCGGCCGAGCCCGGAACAAGCCGCTGCACCTTGCCGCTCCACCCGGTCACATAGACCGTGCCGTCGCTATCGGAAGCGAGTCCGTAAGGATGGTGAAGCGTTACGATGTCGGGATTGCCCCAGCCTTGCATCATCACCGTATAGTTCATCCCGCATTCCACGCCAGGATAATAACCCTCCGCCTTGCACGTATGGGTGTAAGCGCCCGGATTCAGTGCGACGGTCAACTGCCAGACCCCCTCGGGCGTTTTCACGACGTACAGCGTCCGGTCGTCGCCGAAAGCCACGTCATGAAATGAGTTTATCCAGGAGCTGTGCCACCATGGCTGATACGCGGTCGTTGGGATAAGAATTTTATTCCACGCCTGAGTATTGGTCAGGGCGTTGAGGGCGGGTATCCATGAAAGGTGAAACAAAATGACTCCTTGCGGAGTGGCCGCGGCAACCAGTCCCGACGGCCGCACATCCAGATGCTTTATGGGGTTAAAGTCGGTGCAGGCCAGTGCACTCTCGCGCGTTACAACAATCGGGCGGTCGGGATTTGTGCGGTCGGGAACCCCTTGCGGATAGGTGACGTTGAACACATGGAGCGTGGGCGAACTGACCAACAGCCCCGGCTGGCTGCCGATGACAATTTTGTATTGTTCGCCCACCGTGCAGCCCCCCATGCAGATGGCGATGTTCGATTCACTGAAAATATTTGCGCCAAATCCCTGCGTCAGGCAGCCCTTGTGCAGACGGATGCTCGGTGCATCGGGATTCACCACAAAGGCGCGGAAACCCTCGGTGCCTGTGATCATATAGACGAGGTCGGGTTCCGGCCACAACACGCTGACGCCTTGGCTTCCGGCGCCGGGGGGATCGATCTCTTCCGATGAGGCGAGCAGCACGATGCTCGTGTCGGTTTCCTGATAGAGCAAACCGTAAATCTTCTCCCCCCATGCCATGGCCTTGTTGTGACCGAGAGCGGCGATCAGCGTTCTCCGCGCCGGGTCGCGCCGCGTGCCCAACGCACTGATCGGATGCGGCTGCGGCGCGGCCTGTCCCCACTCCCAGGGGACATAGCGCCACTGCGCTGCGTTGCCGAGATTGAACCGGTCGGCGCTCCAGACACCCGCGCCGCGGCCGGCCACATACATTCGGTCGGCGGTGAGATAAATGCCTTCCGTCATAGCCCCCGCCACGCCCCATTGATAGTCGGTTGTATGGGTGATGGTATAGCCGGAAGGCCGCTGATAACTGTACGTGATAAAACCGCCCCACTCGTCAGCAACGAGAATCTTTCCGCGTCCAGATCCCTCGGCAAAGCCGCTTACATCGAAGGCCCAGTCGAGCGAGTTGGCCGATGCGGCAACTGCGGTTCCGTAACCAAAAGTCTCCAATACAAACACATCCGGTCGCGCTCCCCACCATGCACTGCCGACTGTCACGTGGTCGTCCACGACTCGAACACGCGTGACGCGTCCAATGCCAAGGAAGCCGAGGACTGTCGGGCCGGTTGTAAGGTGTCCCGGGGCCGGCTGCAGTTCGTAAGCCTGAAACAGCGGAGTGCCGGTGAGAGACAGTCCCGCCCACAGCCGACTTCCGCGAGCATCCATGTCGCAGACCAATACGCTGCCGGTTTCCTGCCGAAAATGGAGGGTAGGCGAGCTCGGATTGGTTACGTCGAGCTCCAGAATGTATTTGTCTTTGCCCAATAGGCTTTTTGCGCCGGACACATAGACTTTGGGGTTGAGCGGATCAATGACGATTGCCTGTTGCCGCTCGTCAGCAACGCCGGGGCGCGAATACGTGCCCAGACGGATGAGTTCGCCGTTGGAGAAACGATAGAAATCCACGCACAGCAGATTCGTTCCCCCCCGCGGCAAATATTCGCAAAGGGCAACCAATGTGCCGGTGAAGGGCGTTCCCGTTTTCTCGCGCACATCAACGGCCATGCAAGGTCCGACATATACAGCAGCAACCGGGTCGGCGGCGCGCGTCTGCAAATCGCTGCATCGGAAAACCGACAGCCCATGGTCGCCGGAACAGAAGAGATAGCCGTTATTCAGCCGCAGATCGCCGACACGCTGGGGCAGGTACATGCGGCTTCGCAGTTCGGGCTGAGCCCCGGCGCGGATCCGAAAGGTGTTCAGCGTTTCGAAGCCTGAGATACCGTAAAAGTAAGAGCCATCGGTTTCGATTAGAAACGCTGCGCCGAGCAGTCCCGTGTCCGCCAGGCGCAGATTGGCTGGCTCGATCTGTCCGGCCGGCAGCGTGCGCTTCACGCCAAACCAAACATTATTGGAAATCCCTCCGCCGGTTTCCCGAACGCACAGCCGGCCGGAGCAACCGTCCATCGGAACAGCAAAAGTGATTCGCGTAGCCGACCATGCAGAGGCTGTCACCCGCAGGCCCGATAAAACAACGTAGCCTGCCGTATTGCCGAAACCGCTTCCGTAGATAATAACGGATTCGCCCGGCGCAGCACTGTATTTGGAAAGGCCGCTGATAATCGGCGTCGCCGAGTTGGACACAGTGGCGCTTACGACAATAAGCAGCTCAACCATGAGTGAAGAGAGACTGACGACTTTCATAGTCCGCTCCGATAAAACTCTCTCACAGCCTCCTGTCTCCCTGGCAAAAATGCCCACGGGTTTCCTTGAAATTCAAGCAGCAAATCGAGTCGGTGAAATCCGGTATCGTTCAGGAGCATGTAAGATGAAAGCGGCTTGGGCGGGGTTCCAGACCAAGCAGCGTTTCGCCGTCACTCCCAGTTTACACTTGCATGGTCAGAATGCTTTGCACAACGTTTGCGGCCGTTCGGGTTTATTCTCTGTAGAGGCATCTTATGAACAGGGTAAAAATTAACCGGACAGTTCTGGCGATTGCAGTTTTTGGGGCGCAGTTTGCAGCAGCCCAATCCACCGAGAGACGGTCCGAATCGCTTGACGTCATGGGACCGAATTATCCCCGCGCGTTCTTCTTCCGATCAGCGGAGGGATTCGCCTCCAATCCGCGCATCGCTTATCCGCAATGGGAAAAAGCCTTCGAGCGCCTGATGGGGATCGAGGGCAAGGCGCTCGACGAGGAAGTCCCCGGGCGGTCGCTGCGCAACATCGAGGCCTTCACGCGATTCAAGCAGCGCCATCCGAACCAGCTTGTCCTGCTTCACTACAACGGCAATGCGCGCGATCCGCGCGATACATCGGCGCCCTTTTTCGCCGGCCACTGGATTTATTACGTAGGCGCGAAAATCCTCTCCGACATCCCGGCGACCGGCGGCGAAACCGATATTCGCGTCGAGCGGCCGCAGCTGTTTCGCGTCAACATGGGGCGCTATCAAAATACCAACGAGGACATCGGCCTATGCGAACTCGATGCGGCCGGCAAGCCCGATTGGAGCCGGAGCGAGCAGGTACAGCTCGTGTCGGTGGATTTGAAACGAAAGACCATCCGCGTGCGGCGTGGCTGCTATGGCACAACTCCGCGGGCATTTTCGGCGGGGCGCGCATACGCCGCGGCGCATGCGACCGAAGGGCCGTGGGGCAGGCAGTCGCACCTGCTGTGGTTCTACAACCACTCCACGCGCTGTCCGCGCGATTCGCAGGGGCGGACGTGCGACGATGTGCTGGTCGAGGATCTGGCGCGGCATTTTTTGCCCGGCGGCGATCTGGCGGCGTTCGACGGCATCGAGTTTGACGTGCTGACGCATCAGCGCAGCGGGCCAAAAAACCGCGGTTTGGATTGCGACGCCGACGGCGTGGCCGACAACGGCATTTTCGACGGTGTGAACGAGTATGGCATCGGCGTAGTCGAGTTCTGCCGCAAGTTGCGCGCGCGGCTCGGGGACCAGCGCCTCATTCTCGCCGACGGCATGAGTCCAAACAACCAGCGTGCCTTTCATCTGCTCAACGGCATCGAGAGCGAAGGCTGGCCGCACCTCAACGACCACGAGGCGCGCGACTGGTCGGGCGGCCTCAACCGCCACTTCTTCTGGGCGCAAAACGGCCGCGCGCCCGTGTTCAACTACATCAACCACAAGTTCATTTCGCGCGGCAAGGAGGGCGACCTCGAACGCCGCCCTGACATTCCGTTCAATATCCATCGCCTTGTTTTCGCCGTCGGCATGTTCACCGACTCGGCCATCTGTTACAGCTACCCTCCCGAGGCCGAAGCGGGCGAACTGATCGGCATTTGGGATGAACTGAAAATGGGCCGCGAAAACAAGCTCGCCTGGCTGGGAAGGCCGCTCGGGCCGGCATTGCGTCTGGCGGAACAACAGCACGACGTCCTGCGCGGCGCGGGCAAACCTGTCTCTGCCGACTTCCTCAAACAATGGACGGGCGAGAGGATAGAGTTTTCGCTCGACGGACCGGCGATGCGAATTGCCGCACGCGATTCGCAAACGGCGCAATTGAAATTTCGTCTGCGCGACATTCCCTGCAACAGCCCCGACCTGGTGGTCTTTATTACCGCGCGCGCCCAGCCGATGAAAAACTATCCCAAAGAGGTCGCGCGTCTGGCTTGGGTGAGCGCCGAGACCACCGAAACGCCGCCGGTCCAGTTCATGACCTGGCTCAACGACCGCGAGTTCAAGTCGAGTTTCTACTTTACACAAATCCAAACCCCGCACGTGAACTTGCAATTTACGGTCGAGGGCGGAGAACCGGTGTGGGTGAGCGAAATTGCCGCCTATGCCCATCCCGACGCGATCGTGCGCGAGTTCGAGCACGGGGTCGTATTGGCAAATCCTTCGCCGCGGCCTTATGCGTTCGATCTGGCGCGGTTGTTTCCCGGCCGCTCCTTCCGCCGGCTGCAAGGCTCGCCGCGGCAGGACACCACGGCCAACAACGGCGCGGCAGTGGGCGCCCGGCTCGAATTGGGGCCCAAAGATGCCCTGTTTCTGGCTGCACGATAGAAGGAAACCCCTTCTGCTGTTCTGTTCTGAAAAGTCCTCGCACGCTTTGCAGGATATGGGCAGGAGGAGAACAGTCATCCGTTCAGCGGATTTTGTCCAAGCGGGAAAACGAATCTCCCCCACCACATGCCAAAGATATTGCTTGCCGGAAAGTATTCGTGTACTCCACGATGCACGCGGTTTGTAGAGCATTTGCTTATCGGGGAGAAACACGATGACACGAACGACAGCAGTCATGGCAGCAATGGCGCTGGTCCTGGCGGCAGGCGTGAGTTGTCGGCCGCAAACCGGCACGGCGGGCCGCGGCGAAGCTGGTGCGCCGAAACGGTCGGGCAAGCGGCCGGACCTCTATATCGAGGTCTCGGCCCTCGGAAAGCTCGACTATTTTTACGACCACAAAATGGGAATGAAAAAGGCCGGCGAGTTGTTTGGCGTCGAGACCGACTATGTCGGACCGGCCGACCTCGACATGTCAGCCATGGTGGTGGAGTTCGAGCTGGCCATTGCGCGCAAACCGGCCGGAATTGTCGTGGTCGGCTTTGATGATTCGCTCACACCGATTATCAACAAGGCCGCCGACGCAGGCATTCCGGTAGTCACCGTGGATGCCGACCTTCCGAAATCCAAACGCGTGGCGTTTGTTGGAACCGGCAACTTCAACGCAGGCTATCAGGGTGGCTTGAAACTGGCCGAACTGGTCGGCGGGAAAGGAAAAGTCGCGCTTCTGACCCGCACCGGTCAATCCAATCTCAACGAACGAATCGAGGGCTATAAGGCGGCGCTGGCGAAATATCCCGATATTCAAATCGTCCAGATCGGCAACACCGACAGCGATCCGGCGACTGCAGCGCAGGTCTCGTCGCTCTTGCTTCAGCAGTATCCCGACCTGGCGGGGATTGCGTGCGTCGAGGCGGCGGGCGGGTCAGGCGCAGCGACCGCCGTGCGCGAGGCCGGCAAGGTCGGCCGGGTCAAAATCATTGCCATGGACCGCGACAACGCCGTGCTAAAGCGGATCGAGGAGGGAGTCATCCAGGCCGCCGTGGCCCAGCAGACGGCCCTGATGCCCATCTACGCGGTGGCAATCCTGTATCAGCTGAATCATGTGGATGTTCCGATCACCAGCGACAATGCGGCCGCAAAGATCACCGGCGTGCCGGCGACGGTTGATACGGGCGTCATCATCGTGGACCAAAGCAACTACCAGTATTTTCTGCGATGAAACGCCGGGCAAATAGAGATCGCGTTTCCGCAGCCAGTCGCAGCACGACTATCTGCTCCCGCTGGTTTGCCGTGCCACATTTCGAGCAAATTCATCCACGCGCCGTTTGGGCTGCATGGCCTTCGGCCTGCCGTTGAGAAACCGGACAACGACGAACTCCCATGATCTCTTCTGGATTTTCCCGCAACGCCGGAGTCGCCTCGCGCGCTCTTTGCTTGACAAGCCGGACCGCAGTCGAGGACAATTCCGATGTAATTGAAGCGGGAAGGGAAAGGAGAATTTCAGAAGCGGTGGACGATCTGAGTGAAGAGGTCATAGACCTGCGGCAGGACGAGATTCTTGATTTCTGCGGCCGCAACGATGAGAAAATCCGCGAGATCGAGACTCGCTTCCAGACCAAGATCATTCCGCGCGGCAACGAGCTGCGCATCTATGGCCGCCGCGACGAGGTCGCCCGCACCGTCCGACTGGTGCGCGATCTGTTGTCCATGTCCCGTTCGGGCGGCCGCACCCTCACAGCCCGCCATGTCGGGCGCGTGGCCGAATCCGTCCGGCGCGGCGAATCCGACAGCGCCCGAACTCTTCTCGCGCCGGTCATTCCCACCGGCATTCGACATCGGTTCATTTCGCCGATGACCCCCGGCCAGAAACGATATGTCGAGGCCATGGCCCGGTCCGACATTGTATTTTCTATCGGGCCGGCCGGCACAGGCAAAACCTATCTGGCCATGGCGCAGGCAGTGGCCAATCTCATCGAAGGCGTGGTACGGCGGATCGTGCTGGTCCGGCCGGCGGTCGAGGCGGGTGAAAAGCTGGGGTTTCTGCCCGGCGATGTGGCAGCCAAAGTGGATCCCTATTTGCGTCCACTCTACGACGCGCTCTATGAAATGATGGAAGCCGAGCGAATCCGTTCGCACATTGAAAACGGCATCATCGAGGTGGCGCCGCTGGCCTTCATGCGCGGCCGCACCCTCAACAGCGCATTTGTCATCCTCGACGAAGGACAGAATGCCACGATCGAACAGATGAAAATGTTCCTGACCCGCCTGGGCTTCGACTCCAAAGCCGTGATCACCGGCGACGTAACGCAGATAGACCTGGCCGCCGGCCGTGAGTCGGGTCTGGTCCATGTCCAGCGCCTTCTGGCCAACATCGAGGGGATCGAGTTTGTTTTGCTTGACCGCCGCGATGTGGTGCGGCATGAGCTGGTCCAGAAGATTATCGAGGCCTATGAGCGGGAAGCGGCGGAAAAGAAAATGATGAATGCGGAAGGATGAGGGCGGAATTCAAGCCCGCGAACGAAAACAAATGCATCCCGACAGCCAGGGACCGCAGTTCTGGGAATAGAGGAAAAACGTCCAGCGGCGTCGTGTAATCTTCTTCATTCATCGCTCCGAGATTCTCTCATGCCTTTTTTCTCCTTCTGGAGCCGAGTGCGGTCGGACGAAGACTTGGGGACAGTCTTTCGGCGGCCGAAAAATGTAGCGCGGATTGCCGCCGCCATCGTCATTTTGATCGCCTTGATTCTCCTGAGCGCCCCCCAGTTTCAGATCGCTCTCGTTCACTACGAAAGCGGGCAGCCGATGAGCCGCACTGTTGTGGCCCAGTTTTCTTTCGCGGTGGACGACCCCTATGCCCATGCCGAGCGTGTGCGGGCTGCCGAGGCCGCAGCGCCCAATATCTATGTCTATGATCCCAACGCCGCCGCGGCCGTCATGGAAACCGTGGCTACGATTGTCCGTCTCGCCGAACGGTTCGATCGCGACAACGAAGCCAAGCTCCCGGCCCAGCGGACCGACTATGGTCAACTGTCGCGCGAAATCCTCAGCGCCACGCAAGTCTACGTCTCCTCCGCGACCCTTCGCACCCTGGCCGGCGAGATTCGCTCCGGCCGGTTCGCCAAATGCCTCGGCGACCTGTTCCAGCAGCTTTACAAGGATACGGTGGTGGTGGAAGCGAGCTATTATGACGACTGGAAAGCACGCCGCGTGGGGATTGAAACCCCGACAGGCGCCGCCCCGTCGGTCCAGACTTTCGACGGCGAGCGCGCCCTGACGCCCGAGCGCCTCGACGGGCGTATTCGCGACTACTACCTGCCGCGGTTCTACCCGCTTTCCCGAACACCGCGCGACAGCGAGCTTCAGAATGCCTTGAAGGAACTCATCGTGGCCGTTGCCCGCATGAACCTGGTGTATAGCAAAGAGCGCACGCTCGAAGTGCAGCGAAAACAGCGCGAGTCCGTCGAGCCGGTGATCCGCCAATTCCATCGCGGCCAGACGCTGATTGCCGCCGGCCAGATCCCCACCCCCTTCGAGCTGCGGATGCTGGGGCAATACAATGTGCATATCCGCGGCTATCGCATCCTCCGGCTGAGCGGCTACCTGGTGGTGATTCTAGGAATGTTCGGTTATCTGGCGTTGTATGCGCGGCGATTCCGGCCGCTCCTGCGGTTTCGCACCAGCAGCATCGTTCTGATCGGCCTGCCGCTTCTGGTGGTGCTGTTCGTGGGACGCGTGGCCGGCGCCTTCCTGGGCGACCGCTACGAAGATATCGGCTACCTGTTCCCCGCCGCGCT
>JADFCW010000163.1 GCA_017161705.1 Candidatus Sumerlaeota bacterium
ACCCGTTCAAGGTAGTTATCGTCCGCGACATGTGGCTGACAGGGTTCGACGCCCCGTGCCTTCACACGATGTACGTGGACAAGCCGATGCGCGGCCACGGGCTGATGCAGGCCATCGCGCGGGTGAACCGCGTGTTCCAGGACAAGCCGGGGGGGCTTGTGGTGGATTATCTAGGCCTGGCCGACCAGCTAAAGTATGCCTTGGCCAACTACACCGAGAGCGGCGGCAAGGGCCAGACAGCCATTGACCAGGAAGAGGCCGTGGCGGTGATGCTGGAGCGGTACGAGGTCTGCTGCAACATTTTCCACGGCTTCGACTGGTCGAATTGGAAGACCGGCGGGCCGCAGGAAAGGCTTTCTGTGCTTCCGGCGGCGCAGGAGCACGTGCTGGCCCAGGAGGACGGCAAGAACCGGCTGGCAAAGGCGGTTGGCGAGTTGTCGAAGGCGTTTGCGCTGGCCGTTCCGCATGAGAAGGCGCTGGAGATTCGGGACGACGTGGCCTTCTTCCAGACGGTGAAGTCCGTGCTGACCAAGAGGGCGGGGGACAGCCGCCGCAGTTCGGAGAAAATCGATCTGGCCATCCGGCAGATCGTCTCGAAGGCGGTGTCTTCGGATGAGGTCATCGACATCTTCGCGGCCGCTGGACTAAAGAAGCCGGACATCTCGATATTGTCCGATGAGTTTCTGGCGGAAGTGCGCGGCATGCCGCAAAAAAACCTGGCGGTGGAGATGCTGCGCAAGCTGCTGGAAGGCGAAATCAAGGCACGCGGCCGAAAGAATGTCGTCCAGGCCCGCTCGTTCGCCGAATTGCTGGAGGCCGCCATCCGGAAGTACCAGAATCGGGCCATTGAAACGGCACAAGTGATCGAAGAATTGATCGGACTGGCAAAGCGCCTGCGCGAGGCGGGCCGGCAAGGTGAGAAGCTGGGGCTGACGGAGGACGAGGTCGCCTTTTACGACGCGCTGGAAGTCAACGATAGCGCCGTGGCCGTCCTCGGCGATGAGAGATTGCGGCTGATTGCTCAAGAACTCGTCAAGGCGGTGCGCAGCAGCATCACCATCGACTGGACCGTCCGCGAAAACGTCCGGGCCCAGATGCGGGTGATCATCAAGCGCATTCTTCGAAAACACGGCTATCCGCCGGACAAGCAGGCTCACGCCACGGAGCTCGTTCTGGAGCAAGCGGAAGTCCTTTGCAAGGACTGGACGGAAAAAAGAATGATCAACGAGGAAATAGCCGGATTTTTCAACCCCGCGCGGCCTTGATCCAGGGCAACCCCGACTTACGCGATCCGCAGGTCGAGGGAGGGTTTCGCACACGCCGGCATTTGAAGAACAACTAGTGCATGGAGTGCGCGGCCTCGATCCGATTTACAGGGAGCGGCCGCCCTCCTGAATCGGCGTATCTGATTCGGAAAGACCTCGCCGCGGACAAAGAAGCGTCGCGGCGCCGACTCTTCGTGCGCGCGATCTTGTTCCCCCACGACGAGATCGCCCATGCCCCGGCCGAGGCACCGCAGGAAAAGGACGCCGTCCTGAAGCGCCATGATTTGCTTGCGAAGTGGGAGCGGTTTGGGCAGGAATTTCTCGACGGTATCATACGATGCGTTTTGAAAATCTCCGCGACTTTATCTCCCACCTCGAACGCGAGGGCGAACTGCGCCGGATTCGCGTGCCCGTGAGTCCGCGCCTTGAAATGACCGAAATCGCCGACCGCGTGGTCAAGCAGGGCGGGCCGGCGCTGCTGTTCGAGAATCCCGCGGGCTACCGTATTCCCGTCCTCATGAACGCCATGGGCACCCGCCGCCGCATGCAGATGGTTCTCGGCACGGAGGCGATTTCCGACATTACGGCGAATTACCTGTCGCTGCTCGACCAGAACGAAGCGCCGTCGTTTCTTGACAAGATCAAGATGCTCCCCCGCCTCAAGGAAGTTGCCGATGCGCTGCCGACGGTGGTCCGCGACGCGCCCTGTCAGGAAGTGGTCATGGAGCCGCCGTCATTTGAGCCATTTCCGATCCTGACGTGCTGGCCGGGCGACGGCGGGCCGTTCATCACGCTGCCGCTGGTTTTCACGCGCGACCCGGAGACGGGCCGCCCGAACTGCGGCATGTATCGCATGCAGATTTTCGATGCGACGACGTCCGGCATGCACTGGCAGGTTCACAAGGGCGGCGCGCTGCACTATCGGAAAGCCGAATCGCGCGGCCAGCGCCTGCCCGTCTCGGTCGCGGTCGGCGGCGATCCCGTCGTGACGTTCGCCGCGGCCTGTCCGCTCCCGCCCGATTCCGACGAAATGCTTTTGGCCGGATTGATCCGCAAGCGGGGTGTGCGGCTAGTCAAGAGCCTTACCAATGACATTCTGGTTCCGGCGGAATCGGAGATTGTCTTCGAGGGCTACGTCGAGCCGAACGAGCGGCGGCGCGAAGGTCCTTTCGGCGACCACACGGGTTTCTATTCCCTGCCCGACGACTTTCCAGTATTTCACCTCGCGTGCGTCACACACCGTCGCGACCCCATCTATCACGCCACCGTGGTCGGCCGTCCGCCGATGGAAGACTGCTTCATGGGCGAAGCGATCGAGCGCCTGTTCCTGCCGGTCATCAAACGGCTCTTGCCGGAAATCGTGGACCTGCACATGCCGTTCGCCGGCGTTTTCCACAACCTCGTGCTGGTGGCGATCCGCAAACGCTATCCGGGCCATGCGCGCAAAGTGATGCACGGCCTGTGGGGTTTGGGCCAGATGATGACCACGAAAGTCATTGTCGTTGTGGACGACGACGTGAACGTTCACGACAGCGAAGAGACGGCCTGGAAGGTGCTCAACCACATAGACCCGCAGCGCGACCTCGAATTTGTCCTCGGCCCGATTGATACGCTCGATCACGCCTCGCGGCTGCCCAACTTCGGCTCGAAGGTCGGCATAGACGCCACGCGCAAATGGGCCGACGAAGGCTTTACCCGCCCCTGGCCGGACGAAATCCGCATGTCGGATGACGTAAGAAAACGGATTGACCGGCTGTGGGGCGAGTTGGGTTTGTGATGGAATCCAGACCGAAAGTCGCGAACATCCATGTAGCATCTGCGGCGGGTCGAACAGAACGAAGGGAAAAACCTGTAACCACAAACTCGTTTTTCATCCGTTGCTTCGAGAACCTACGCGGTCTCCGCGACTTCGCAGGAAAACACGGCCTCTCCGATTGAGCGGAGACGAGAACGAGCGTTCTACGCCAACGACAACTTTCCAGGAGTTGCGCCACCCCAAAGGTCCGATCGCAATGCTGTTGTCGAGGCGGACCGCGTAAAGGCGGGATTTCGTGCGCGTTTCAGGAGGCCAACATGCGTTCGGGCGCCGGTTCGGTTTCGCCGGAGCCTTCACACGAGGCTGCCGCAGCCTGCTTGCGATCCAGCAAGCCCCAGCGTTCGGCGGTTTTGCGCAGGATCTCGTTCTTGAAAATGAAATAAGAGCAGAATGGGATCAACGTGATTTCGCCCGTGTCGGGATGTTCGCAGGCAAACGAGACTGGGCAGTCCACCAACCGCGCGCTCTCCAGGTAACCCGGCTCTTCGTAAGGCAAAATAATCACTTCGAGCATACTGCGTTGGCCCATGTGCTGGCGGAACAGTTCGCCCCATGTCTTGGTGCTGGTCAGTCGGCCCCACATGACGCGGAGGAGCCGGCGGAAAAACTGCGGCCCCATGGCCTTGCGCACCCTTAGCCGCGGCAAAGCCCATCGGAACAGAGCCGCGCCGAGGTGGGCCTTCTGGCCGGCGCGGCCGAACAGCCGACCGAGGATGCCCCGCTCCAGCTTCGGCCCCATGGCCTTATCCCACGCAATCAGCTCACGAACAAATTGTTTGAACGGAGTTTTCAGGTAATCGCCCACAGGACGGTATTCGCCCGCTTCGGGGTCGGCCACCATCAACGCCAGACACTCGCAGTTGGGATGCGAACCGCCGGCGGTGACGTTCAGGCCGTACAGCCGCATGATGTTTTTGAGAAGCCGCAAGGCGCCGGCCGGCACAAACTCCGTCCCCGGAAAAGTCCGCTCCATCAAATGCTCGACATCCTCGATGGTGTTGCTTTCCATGTCCACCTGCTCGGGGCCGGCTGTTGCCTGGAGAGGGATCAGCATGATGCGCGTGATCAGGTGGTGCTTTTGATACATGAACTTGAAGAGGTCGGGCAGCAGCTGCTCGCTGATGCCGACGGCCGTCGTGCACATGATGGTGATTTTCGACCTGGTATATTTCTCGATGTTCTCGATGGCCTTGAGTTTTTTCTGAAGCGAGCCGGGGTTCTTGCGCAGCTTTTTCTGAATCTCCGGATTCAACCCGTCGAGGCCGAGCAGAAGCTGCGGGCCGGTCTCCAGCATCCGCCTGCAATAGTCCTCATCGGCCAGCCGGATGCCGTTGGTCACCACGCGCGCGCGCAAGCCGCGTTTGCGCGCCAGCTTGAGAATGTCCATCAGGTCGTCGCGGCAGGTCGGCTCGCCGCCGAACAGCTGGATGCGCGGGCGGGGCTTCATTTTGGCGAGTTTTTGGAAGATCTTGTCGAAGTATTCGATCGGCGGATGGAAATCGAACCCCATGGCTGGAATATTGCTCAGACAGATGGGGCAGTTCATGTTGCACCGATTGGTCACGTCAATGACGACAAAGGCGGGCGGTGTGGCGTGGGTGCATTCGACGCACTGCATCGAGCAGGTCTCGACGGCGTCGCCTTCGTAGCCCATCAGGTCGCGCTTTTCATAGTAGGCCTTGGCATCGGTCGAAATCAGCGTTTCACCATGGCCGCACTGGGGACACTCGCGCACTAGATAGAGCCTTTGGCCTCGTTGCTCGCGCGCCACGGGCACAGGCTGATGGCACATTTCGCAATAGCCGAAATTGATTTTCCCCCCGCTGCAACCTGAAACCATACGATTTGCCTCCGCGACCCTCCGGTGCAATTTTCCTTGCAAAACGTAATTTACAAATTCTTTTCCTGCCTGAACCCAGCAACCATCTGTCTATCGCTTCCGGCGGTCTTCCGCAAGAGGTTTTTGCCTTTCTGTTTTCGCGCGGGTGCGAATTCCGAACAGAATGTCTTAGGGTTGCCGCAGCGCCTGGGGCGGAACGATGCGCAGAAACCAGCCGCCCGGCGGACGCCACCGCAGCGTTACGCCAACAGGCAGGCGCCGCATCCGCCCGTAACGCGTTCCGCCGATCTCGATATACTCAACCTCCGGCGGCGCCGCATACTCGACCCGCAACGCATGGTCGCCCGCCGTCAAGAAAACCGACTGAATCAGCATTCGACGTCCCGGCTGCGGGCCCGCATTGATCAGAACGATTTGATCGTCCAGCGCCAGTGTGGCCGTGCCGCAGGCGTCGAGGGCAAAGCGATACAGACCGTCGGCCGGCGCTTCGAGCCAACCTTCCCAGACGGCGCGGAAATCTCCCTGCACCGGGCGGCGCCGGCCCGACCAATCCATATCCAGCCGCGCCGCCGGCTGTTCGCCCAGCCGGGTAAAACTCCCTTTGTCTGTCGCGTAAAGGCGCATGAGCAATCCGTGGGGAAATGGCGCGGCTTTCTCGCGCCAGATGTGGCGCATTCCGCGGAGCGTCATGGTTGCCGACAAAAGAACGAGAGCCGCTACTGTTCCATACGCAATCTTTCGCGGAACGCGCTCTGCTTCGGCGCGCCAGAATGTCCATATTTCCCCAAACTCCGCGCGAAGACCGTATAGACCCGCGCCGATCAAAACCACCGGGAACAGAACGGCCAGCTTGGCCAACCCGGTGTGCTCATCGGCCAGCAATTTCCAGAACCACAGGTTCTCGGCAGGCCGCGCAAAACCCGCCGCGCAAACCGTCAACGGGCACGCATCCGGTTCCCATCGAAACGCATGGTAGCCGTCGTAGTATTCGTTAAAATTGCTCGCCAGACAGATCGTCTGCGCATACATGCCCAGCAGAAACAAAAGCAGAAAGGCCAGGGCCCCCCCGATGGTGCGATGCATCGGCTCACGTTCGAGCCACTCGCCGACGGCGAGGAACGCAAGCGTGGCCGAGGGCAGAAGATAGCGCGGGCCGAAACACCATCCGCCGTCCCATGTCTCGAAACACGAATAGGCCACAAGGGGCGCGCCGAGCAGCCAGAAGAAGCCCGCCGCGCGAGCTCCGCCGCCCAGCCGACGCCAAAGCGGACCGAAGTGCGTCAATGCCAACGCCAGAAGCGGCGAAAAAAGGAAAAGGCTTTTCGTGGGGCTGAACAAGAAGCCGAACAGTCCCCCCGGCAGGAAGCGCCACGACGTGTTGTCGTCGTCATAGCCGAGTTCAAACGGATCGAAAAACCGCATGTAGTTGTACGCCATCGTCAGCGCCAGCCCCGCGGCGGCCGCGGCCCAGAATAACACGGCCGCAAGGACACGAACCGGCCGTGGTTCCCGCTGGGCGGCCCACAAGGCCGCAACGCCCGGCAGCATAATCCAGCCATCGGCCCAGCGCGTTAGAAACATGCCGCCCATGGCCAGCCCGCCTGCGAGCGCCGCACCCACCCGCAGCGGCGCGCGGCCGAGCAGCACAAGCACCACGACCTCGATTAGCACCGTCGCCAGCATATTGTCGAACGATGTCTGGCTGTTGAGCCAGAGCATCGAGCTCAAGCCGGCGGCGAGCGCGACAAGCAGAGCCGTTTTCCCGTCGAACCCGACCTGCCGCGCAATCAGAAACAACAACACCACCGCCGCCGCTCCCAGCCACTGGTTCAGCGTGGACATCGCAAAAATGTATGGCCGCTCCATGAGCCGAACGAGCGGCTCAGGTGCTATAGCGCCAATGGCCTCGCCAATACCAAACAGGGGAATCATCAATAGCGACTGGCCGATGCCGTATTTGCAATAGATGCGGCCGTCCACCCGGGTGGCGGCCGCCATGACCGACGGCGGGATTTCACATGTCCGGTGCAAAACAAGAGCAATCGTCAAGTTATAGCGCGGGGTGTCGTCCACGGAGGTGTGCGTTCCGCGTGCGGTCAGCAAATAAAGGCCGGCGAACAAGAAGAACAGCGCCCTCGGCGTATTGGAATACCGCACCCCTGCGCGGCATCCGTCCGCAACGGTATCGGATGAGATGGCTTGGGATTGCGGCGAAGCTGGAGCGCTGTTGCTTTCCATGCCAGGCCCCTCGACAAAGCTTGGGAAAGATTGCCGGGATGGAGAGGCCGCGGCAATACAAATTGCTTGTCCCTGCACACACTCTTTTGTCCGAGCATCCGGTTGTCCTTCCACTCCTGCGTACATCCTGGACAAACAGTACGCAGAAAACGTCTAGTGCGAACACTTTCGTTTACAGGTCTAGCCAAAATGCATGTATCTTTCATGGAGCATCCTGCGTTTGGTCAGGACTACAGGCCGCCGTAGGTGGGCCGAAACTTGTCGGGCGAAAGCGGCAGCATGGCTGCCGCACTCCAAGGCGACAGCCTTCCGCTTTGCAGTCCTGTCGGGATCCAGCCATCTTGGGAAAGTCGTTGGGTTGCGGCAAAGGGCCGGGTTCGTTTGTCGTTTTCCATTGCTGCAGGAGCGAGTTTTTCGCGGCGCTGCAAACAAAACAACGTTCCTGGTTAGGCAGAATTGACGCATCGCAAATGGGAACCGCCGGCAAACAATCGAACAAAAAAATCGCTTCGGCTGGTCGTTTTTGTTTGACAAAAACTTTGTTGTCCCTCCATACATATTGCCAAGTGAGATAGAAGGAAGATAAGTAAAACATAGACATTAGAAAAAGCAGGGAGAATCGAAGATGAGAGGACCGCAGGAGGCACGTAGGGGTTTCACCTTGATCGAACTGCTGATTGTCGTTGCCATCATCGCAATCCTGGCAGCCATTGCGATACCGAATTTCCTCGAGGCGCAGACGCGGGCCAAGGTGTCGCGCGCCAAAAGCGACATGCGCAATTTTGCGCTCGCCGAGGAAGCCTACCGCGTGGATTGGAATACCTATACCCATAGCAATGGCGGCCAGTATAATCCGTGGGACCCGGCCGGCCCCGGTCATTGGTCCGGCTTCATGCAGCTGACCACTCCAGTGGCTTACATTACCTCCATCCCGCTCCAGCCGTTCGGCGAGGTGGTCCGGCTAGAATTTGCCATGCAAAACAAGCGATGGAATAGTTATCGCTTGGGCACGGGCGCAAGCGACACGCGCTTGAACACGGGCAATCTGGGCGGAAGTATGGAGCCCGCGGCCTTTCCCGCCGATGCGTACAACCTTTACTGTGACGGGCCAGATCAAGTGAAGAACAGCCGGGGCCAACTCATTGACTCGGGCACCGGAGGCGGCTATCCGTGGAAGAACGTTGACCGGGATGATGTGGTTCAGTTGCTAGGAATTGTCTATGACCCGACGAACGGCACGGTCAGCCGCGGGGACATCATGCGCGTCGGCGGCGTGAAACCGGCCGGCGCTCTCTACGACGCGCTGTTTGCCGCCTGCTCCAGATAGTCGAGCAAAAACAGCATCTTTCAAGAGACACCGACATGATTCATAGACAGCGAAGGTGATGCGGAAAGGGGGTGAGCGAGACGGTAGTTTCGCGGGCTGTTTTCGCGGGAAACCAGCATCGTTGCACTCACCAAAGGAGGCCGCGGAGAAGTTTGGCCTGCGTCGCGAAAGCGGGCGATCTTTCATTTTAACGAGAAAGGGGGAGGAGAAAAAGTACCGCTCAGGGCGGGGGAAAAGGAAAGTATATCTCCTTTGACCGTGGTCTGACTTTTTTTCGTTGGGTTGACAGCTTGGTATATCGGCCGATCAGGAAGGGCGGCCAGCGTTTTTGGTCCTTGCAAAGGCGCATAAGAACCAGAAACGAGCCATGCTGTCAATCCGACAACGCCTTGATCTGCATGGCAGGGTTTTGAGGTGGAAGGGAAGACGTTAAGGGAGCCAAAAAGGACTTGCCGAAAGGAGGCGTACGATGAAAGTGTTTTCTCAATTGCAAATGAAAAAGGCGACTCTGGCGCTTGCGGTGGTAGTGATCCTGTCTGTCGCGGCGCCGACGATAGTGATGGCCTCGCAGAACACCCATCAGTTCAACCAGTCGTGGTTGATCCTGGGGCCGTACTACCGGAAGAACACCGGGGCAAACCCGGGTGCGGCCGCAATCAGTATGGACTATCTGACCGACGGTATTATCACCGAAGGAACGTTTGTGCCGAGCGTTGGCGCCGTGGTCAACACGAACTATGCCCTGCCCCAATGCGGCAGTTTTTCGTTTGTGTGGCGGACGCGCGCCAACGGCTACGACGTCCCGACGGTGTTCCGGTATGATTTGACCGCCGACGATGATGCGATAGACTTCCGAGGTGGTCAGAATTTCAGCAACGGCCAACAAAACCGGTCGGTCGGCGGCGTCTTCAACCAAAACGTCGCGTATGACGCCAACACCAACCCGCAGGGTACCAACCGCTTGAACAACACCATGGTGTATGCGTGGGCGTGGATTAACAATAAGACCACCGGCAATATCACCGACGCCCGCGTGGGCATCGGCACGACCAACCAGCGGATCGAGGTTCTCGTGGACGGCGTGGTGCGCATCGCTAATTACACCGGCGGCACGTTCAGCCAGAGCAACCGCGTCAACACCGTGTCGGGCACGTTTACAATCACACCGGGCCTTCACCTGGTAACCGTCAAGTGCTTCACGGGCGAAGATAATCAGAATCTCGGATTCCGGTGCCGGTTCCAGAGTACCACGACGACAGGTGTGAACCAGGCCGCCGGTTACAATCCGGCCAGCTTGGAATGGACTGTAGATGCTCCCGGCTGGCAATGGCCTGTTGTGCCTCCGCCAACGGCGACCGCGAGCGGCTGGCGCAAGATTCACACGTATTTCACTTATACGGTCGGCCAGCCCGTGCCCGTCACCGTCCAGGTCAATCCGACGGCCAATCCGCAGGGCGTGTATGTGAATGAATTTCCGCCGGCCGGATGGACCATCGGCACACCGTCGGTCAATGTGGGCGCGGCTCAGGTGCTGACCACAACGACCGTGGGCGGTTACAGCGGCCCGTACATCAAGTGGAACATCGGCAACATGCTCAGCACAACGACGGCGGTGATGAACTACACGGTAACGCCGCCGACGGGCGCCAGCGGCTATGCCTACACCACGGGCAGCGTTGTCTCGAACGTCCAGTCGCTTCTGGCCCGCGACCGGGTGTTCTACGGACCGACGGCGCCGGTGGGAATCTTTGAGTGGGCGGGGAATGTAGGACAATTGCCCATCGGCACGCAATGGCTGACCAATGTGCCACCCTTTACCTATGGCACCATCATCACGGGCAACCCGGCGGTTCTCGGCTCGGCAACCCACGCAGGAGGACTCTACACCGTGACCAGCGCCGGCGCTGACCTCGGCGGCAACGATGACCGCGCTTATTTTCTGGCCAAGCGGGTTACGGGCGATTTCATCCTGCGAGCCGATCTGAAATGGACCAGCCCAACCAGCAACTACGACTGCAAAGCTGTTGTCATGGTCCGCGAGTATCTAACCGCTGGTGCGCCCTATGTGCACGCCATGCTGCGGAACTACCTCAATGCGGGTGCTCCCCAGACAACCATTCGCACGCGCTGGCGCAATGTTTGGTGGGGCGGCTCGTCCACCAATGGCCTGACGGACACGATGACAACCGACTCTTTGGGGAACCGGATTTTCAGCCAGTTCAAGCTAGTGCGGCGCTCCAATACGGTCGAGTGTTACCATTTCTACCAGGGGCAATGGCAAGCATTCCCTGGAGGGGCTGTAACGATTACGGAAATGACCACGGCGCCGGTTCTGGCCTGCCTGGCGGTTTCGAGCAATAATCAATGGAGCGCCGCGCAGGCGCAATTCCAGAATGTGAGCATCACCCCTCTGCCTGTGATCTCTGCCACGCGTAGTTTCTCGTCATCCGGCTATACGTCGCAGGGTGTAACAGTGCGCATCTTCCTAAAGAACGGCGGGGGAACGGCGGCGGTAACTGTCCGCGAGGCCGCTCCGACTGGCATGATCGTCTCGAATGCCAACCCGCCGGCAACAATCAATGGCAGTACCATTACCTGGACGTTGCCGGCGTTTGCGGCCGACACAACGCTGACCTATAAGCTGACGCCGCCGGTCCCGGATCTTTACGAACCCCAGGTTTTCGGCGCAAGCCTGGTGACCGATCAGACAAACCTGCTGGATCTGCCCATCGGCGGACCCGGCATGGTCATGATGGAGCGCGCAACGGCCTTCCGGCAGGGAATGTATCCCGACCCGTCGTATTCGGGCTGCGAGGACACGCACATCGTCATGTATCGGTCGCGCGGCACCAGCGGCCTCGGAATGAACCCCGGCTGGTATGCCATGATGGAGGAAGGCGGCGGAAGCGCCTACGGCGATGACAAGATTTCGCTGATCAAGTTCAACATTGCCACTATCCGGCCCTCCGCGACGGTTTTTGCTGCCAAGCTTCTGCTGTACCAGAACCCGTGCCGCAGCGTCTCCTTTGGGGGGAATTATCCGACGACGGCGGGCACAACGCAACGGTTGTATGCGGCGAAAATCAATCGCGCTTGGTCCGAAGGCCGTGGCTCGGGCGCTCCTGACGGCACGTACGCCAACCTGGGCGAGGCCAGTTGGTTCTGGGCCAAGGCGGCGCAATCGCCGTGGGCGTCGGGCGGTCTGCGCGGCGGCGCTGCGGATTGCGACATTCCCGAGTCACATGCCGATATCTCGTCCGGTACCATTAACACGTGGATCACATGGGATGTGACGCGAATGGCAGCGGCCTGGGTTGCGAGTCCGTCGAGCAACAACGGGATCAAGATTTCCCAGGACGACCAGAACACGACCCACTATCCGACGGCCTACGGCGTTGTGCCGGGCATTGTGCAGTTCACCTCGCGAAACAGCGGAACGGCGGCCCGGCGGCCATTGCTGGTTGTGCTGGCGTACCAGCCCGACATCTTGTCGGCCCAACACTGGGAACTCTACCGCTGAGGCAAGGTGCGGAACGATGCATTGCCGTTCATAGCAGCGGTTGAAATTGCGTGCGGGCGGGTGACGCAAAACGCCACCCGCCCTTTTCTTTTTGGAGTGCGGCAGCCATGCTGCCGCTTTGCTTTTCGCCTTCGCGGCGCTGCTTCCCGACCGCCGCTTTGGTTTTTGCTTCGATCACATCCAGCAACGTTTGGCTGAAATATGTTGGATTGCGGCAAAGCGATAGCGCGGCTGCTGCAATTCCAAAGTGCATCTGCCAAGTTTTCGGCCGATGTGGGCAGACGTGTCCTTTTGCGGCTGATGAAAAAGGTTTTTGTTGAAGGAGGGAAAAATACGCGTCACAAGTTTTCCTATCCGCAGCGGGCGGAACACAAGCCCTTGTTGTGGCCGGAGATAATCCGCCGATGCTCGATATTCCCATAAAGCCGGACTACGAGGCGTGGCTGGCGTGTCTGCGCCGCGAGGGCACGCCCCGCCGCGTGCATTTCGCGGAACTGTTCCTCGACTAGGAAATGAAACAGGCGGTCTGTGACCGGTTTGGTCTCGATGCCGATCTCGACCGCGACGATCCGCGATTTATCGAGAAGCGCGAAATCCGCATCCAGCGCCATTTAGGCTATGATGCCGTCCGCGTCAAAATCGAGAACTTCGACTGGCCGTTGGTCGAAACCAACGTGCCCGATACTGTGGCCGATAGCCAAGTGCGGGCCGCCGGCCGCGACTGGATGGAAGAGCATCGCGGCCCGATCGCCTCGTGGCAGGATTTCGAGTCCTACCCCTGGCCCGATCCCACCCAATTCCGCACCGACACTATCGAGTGGTATGACCGCAACCTTCCCGACGACATGTGCATGTATGGCGGCGCACACAGCATCTTTGAAATCACCTCGTGGGCCATGGGCTTCGAGACCCTGTGCTATGCGCTCTACGAGCAACCGGATCTTGTGGATGCGGTATTCGCGCGCGTCGGGGCGATCTTCCATGAGGGGATCAAGCTGCTCTGCCAGTTCGATCGGATTCCGGTGCTTTTTGCCGGCGACGATATGGGCTTTCGGTCGGGCACGATGATTCAACCTCAGGTGCTGATCGAGAAGTGCCTGCCGTGGCACCGGAAGAACGCGCAGGCGGCCCATGAACATGGCAAGCTCTATGTGCTGCATTCGTGCGGCAATCTTTCGGCCATCATGCCCGCGCTGATCGAGGATGTGAAAATAGACGGACGCCATTCGTTCGAGGATGTCATCGAACCGGTGACCGAGGCCAAGCGAAAGTATGGCGACCGGATCGCTCTGCTGGGCGGAATAGACGTGGATTTGCTGGCGCGCAAGAGCGAAGCCGAGATTCGGCGCCGGGTGCGCGAAGTGCTCGAAGTCTGCCATCCCGGCGGCGGCTATTGTCTGGGCACCGGCAATACGGCGTGCAACTACATCCCGGTGGACCATTTTCTGGCCATGCTGGACGAAGGGCGGCGCTGGAGCGCGGGGATATAGGTTCGGCGCAAAGGCAGGTCGAATTCCGCAAGAGCAAGGAGGAGGATAAAATGGATGCAGGCCGATGGATTCGATACCGCGCAATGTTGGGGCTTTTGCTTATGCCGTTCACTCTGTTGGAAAAAAGGCCGCCCGAAGCCGCCGCCGATGTCACGTCGCCGCCTGTTGTGTTCCTCTGGCCCGAAGGCGCACCGGGGGCTTTGGGCAACGAGGACAAGGACAAGCCGACGCTTACGATTTTTGCCCCGCCCGCCGACAAGGCCAACGGCTGTGCCGTCGTCATCTGCCCGGGCGGTGGCTATGGCCATCTGGCCGTGGACCATGAGGGTTTCCAGGTCGGCCAGTGGCTCAATTCGTTTGGCGTCGCCGGCATCATGCTGAAATATCGGATTGCGCCGGCCTATCGCCATCCGGCGCCGATGCAGGACGTGCAGCGCGCTATTCGCACCGTGCGCTACTGGGCCTCTCATGCGCGATCCCCGCTTCCCGCTGCGCAATTGAAGCTGGATCCGGCGCGCATCGGCGTCATGGGCTTTTCGGCCGGCGGCCATTTGGCCTCGACTGCGGCAACTCACTTCGATTCCGGCAAGCCTGACGCCGCCGATCCCATCGAGCGCATGAGCT
>JADFCW010000164.1 GCA_017161705.1 Candidatus Sumerlaeota bacterium
GTTTCTCCGTTCAACGCACCGCCACGTATTGCGCAGGAGGGATTCATATGAAGATAAACGCGAGATCGTTTCGGCGGGCCGTTGCTCTGTGCGCGGTCCTGGCGCTGGCAGCGGCGGCCTCCGCTGAACAAAAGGGATCGCCCACCGGCATTACCAAACTCCCCCCCAAAATCACCCCCGCTTCGCCGGCCTCTCCTGCCGGTGTGGACACGGGCGGGGGGGTCCCCGGCGGCTACGGCCCGGGCGCCCTTTCATTGCAGCAACTGACGCGTGTTGCCCGCCCCAATCTAGCCTTGTTTTTGCCGTTCGACCGCGATTGTGCCTCCCCGAACAATCCGACCGTGCCGCTGGACTTGGCCTGCGGTCGGCCGCTTTTCAACCGCAACAGCTATATTGCCCCGTTTGGCCGGCTGCGCGACTCCCAGCGCTTCGGCATCCTGGCCTTCGGGGCCCTTCAGCCCATGTTCATTGCCGTCCCGCCTGTGGCGCAAGCCTACTCCCTCGACATGAACCAGGCGTGTACAATGGCGGTTTGGGTCTTTCCTGAACGGCTCGGCGGTCTGACCGGATCGGCCAATCAAACGCTTTTCTGCCGCGGCGTTACGACGCTGGAAAATGCCCCCAGTTACTGTCTGGCACTGAGTCCCAACGGCATCCCTTACTTCGAAGGCCGCGTGCCGGCCAACTGGCCAAACCCCGGACCGTGGGTGCGCCAAGCCGCCCGTGCGGTGACCCTGGGCCGCTGGCAGCATGTTTGCGTGGTCTTCAACGCAGGCCAGGTGAGTTTCTACATTGACGGGCAACCCGCAGGCCAGCTGACCGCTCCCGCGAAGGCGCTCGATGCGGTTCGCCCATCCGATTGCCCGCTCTATATCGGCGCGCGCTATGCCTATGATCCCACCGGCGATATTCGCGATCCGTATTTTGGCTATCTTGACGATTTAGCCTTGTGGAATCGCGCACTTCTGCCGCGCGACATTGCCATGCTGGCTTCCGACAACGACGGCAACGGCATTGCCGACTACTGGGACTTCATGATTACCGGGCGCGTGCCTCCGCCGTCCGGCAGCACGGTTGCGCCGACACCGACGCCGGTGTCGCCGACCCCGACGCCGACACCGGGGCCGGCTTTTACCGGGCAGACTAAAATAACACCGGTTTCTCCGAAAAAGACCGCGCGTTATAAGTCGCCCGCGCCGCCAAACTTTCCGCAAGGCGGCGGTCCGGGGGCTATCGGCCCCGGCGGCATGGAAGGCGGCCATGACGGAGTGAACATTACGCCCACGCCGACTGCGGCACCGCGACCGAAAGGGTTCACCTCGACGGCACGCCCAACGCCCGTAAAAAAGAAATGATACAGGATGTCGGTGGTAGGGATGGAATGCAAAAAGCCCGTCCGGTGACGGGCTTTTTGCGATAAACCCTGGTTGGTTTGCGCGCTCTGTTCGCGAGAGGCAGCCGTTATGCGCGCGGCGACGCAACTTCCAGATGCGCTTCCCAGTCCGTAAGGTGCTTGCGCATGGCATCCAGCACGCTTGCGTACTTGGACTCGCCGGCAAGGTTTTTTGTTTCGCCCGGGTCCGACCGCATGTCGAATAGCTGTTCTACCGGGTCGCCTTGATACGTGATGTATTTGAATTCGGGCGTTCGAATCATGCGCCCGTTTCGAGTGACTTCGGCGGCGACAAATTCGCGCCCCTCCGCATTCTTCCCCTCGAGCCACGGCCGCAAACTCCGACCCGCCGTGCGCGGCGCTTTCACCCCCGCGAGATCGCAAACCGTCGGGACGATATCCGCCCCTGAAACCAGCGGCGCCGCCAACTGCACGTTGCTTCTCATGCGGTTGGAGGCACACCAGACCATCGGCACCTTCGCGGCTTCATCATATAGATAGTTCTTCAAGACCATGTGATGGCGCGCGCGGCCCTCGCCGTGATCGGAAGTGAAGAAAACAATCGTGTTGTCCGCCAGCCCGGAGTTTTCCAGCGCGTCCAAAATCCGCCCGATCTCCGCGTCCGCCATCTCGACATGGCGATAGTAACTCCACAAATAATAGCGCCACTGCCGCTCGCTCCACTGCGGACGCCGGAACTTGGCAACCATGGCCGGCTCCCGCCGGTCGTAGTCGTGGTTGGCCGGCAGCGCCGGCAGCCGCTCCGCAATGCCCTCATACGGAATCTCGTCGGCTGCATTCCTATGCTGACTGACCCACTCGCAGATATCGTGGGGCTGCAGCAGCGAGGCGACCAGGAAAAAAGGCGAGGCTCCTCGACGGTTGCGAAGGTAGCCTTCGCAGGCGCGCGACACCGCCGAATCGCCGATGTTGCCTTGCCCGCTGATTCCGGTCGGGATCACAGTAAAACCAGGGATTTTCGGAGGAAACGACGACGGCAGGTGCCATTTGCCCGCATAGACGGTTTCGTAGCCTTCGCGGCTGAGCCACTGGCCGAGGTTGGGGATTTCAGGCCGAATCCCACGGCTGTTTCCGATGACGCCGGTCTCGCTGGACATCCGGCCCGTGAACCAGCTGCTTCGCGCGGGCGAACATAACGGATTCGTACTGTAGGACTCCGTAAACGAAACGCCGTTGCGCACAAGGCGGTCCATGTTCGGCGTGGCAACATCGCGACAACCGTAGGCGGAAATCGTGTCGAGACCTTGTTGGTCGGTCGAAATGAAAAGAAAATTTGGGCGTTGGGACGAACCGGCTGCAAAGGCGCGCGACAGTGAACCTCTGCCTGCCAGAAGCGACGCGCCGCCTAGCGCCCCCGATTGCAAAAATATGCGCCGCGTCACGCCCGCATTGGCTGCGCGCTCGCGGAGCATCGGTTTCGGCTTCCGAGTCTTCATGCTTTCGTTCCTTTCCCGGGCTGAGAGCCTTGTCGAAGGGATTGATCGAAGCGGTTCTTTGCATCCGCATCCACTATGTAGGCGCGGATGCCGCTGAGGGCAACCACCAGACGGTGCTGCTCGTCCAGCCAATACTGGTAGGGGAGAATACCCGCACCGATGTGTTGGAAACCATGAACCGCTATTTCCTTGCCGCTCAGCACGGCCGCCCTGTCTTTCCAGCGCGACAGCCGGTGCCCCTCCTTGAGCAAATCGAGGTCTTCGAGCAGGGCGAACTCCAGCGGCTTGGAGTTGGCAAACGGCAGACGCTGAACGGCGTCGAACACCGACCAGTTGCTGGTGAAGGTTTTCGGAACTTTGCGGGTGAATGTCTTTTGGCCGGCGGCAACTTCGATCACACCGTCCTTGACCTCAGCCTTTTCTTCCACCCGCGCGACCTCGATTGCCTTCCCGTCGGGCGAACGAATCTCCGACTCGATCCGCCAGGAGCGCGGCGAAGCAAGCGGATCGGCCGCACAAAGGGTATCGGCGCGCGTGACATGGACACTCCGCGCGGTCTGCATCACGGCCATTTCAACGTTGAGCACAATCGCCTCTCCGTTCTGTGCGGGCGCGCGTTTCAGTGAAAGATAACCGGCCATGCCCTTCCATGAAAAGCTGACCAGCCAGATCTGCCAGGTCTGTTCCCACGCGCCGTTGGGATCGAAGGGTCCGCCGGGGAGTCCGATATTGCTAAGCGCGCCGAGTTCCCGCAGCGCATCCACTGTCAGGGGCCGGCCGAGTGTAGAATCCTGAGCAGTCTTAGATCTTGCGCCATACGATTTGGCATTCTTTTCGCGTGCTTTCATTTTGTGTGCCATCCTTTCGACATCAAGAACGCAAGCATTCACAATCACAGCGATATTTTAGGTGCAAGTGGTAATTCGTCCGCAGGTTTTCAATCCGAACCAAGGATCGCTTTCCGGCCTACGGCCGGGAACGCTGCGATGCTTTCCATTCAATCGCTCCCGAACGGATTATCGCATCGGCGAAGATCTCCGCCATGCGCCCCAGCCCTTCCGGTTTGTCCACCAGATGCATGACATCGTAGAAATCCACCGGATTATACGGGAACAAAACGGCGAAATCAATCAGCGGCACGCGCTCGGCCGCTGCGACTTTTCGCGTGACCTCATTGAGCTTGGTCAGCTGCTCATACCAATTGCAGCCGAGCGGCGTATCGTCGGCCGTGCTTTGTGTGCTCAGAATGGGAACAATGTCGTGCGCGCGCGCAACGGCGACAAACGTCCGGGTATGGCGTTCGAAGGCCGCCAGCATCGCGGGCGTAATCTCGCGGCGCCGCGCGCCCAGGTAGTGGCGAATGGCTTCGGGCTGGGCGATGATGGGGATATTCAGGTTCACGACTTCGCGCGGCGGGAAATAGGGATTCACGGCAGAATCGCGGGCGAACAGATACGAAAGCAAGGGGCTGTACTCCCAAATTTTCGGCGGCGGCAGGGCAAATGTCTGGCGTGCATGGGAGTAGTCGCTCCGGAAATTGTCGAATTCCGTCATAAACCAGCAATCGTTCAATCCATGATGAGCCACGGCTATGTCCGGCGACAGATCGAGCAGCGTCGTTTGGAAAAGCATCAGGGAGTCGAGCGAATTATAGGCAGCCAACCCCGCGTTGATGACTTCGATCCGAAACCGCGCATGGCGATAGCGCTCGCGAAGAATGCGCTCCATCCGCGCCGGATACGCATTCGAGTCGGTCGTGGCTCCGTCGCTGAACGTGGTCGAACCTCCCACACAAACGATTCGAACCGTATTCGGGGGTTTGGCCATTTCGATTTCCGGCCCCCGCAAGCCCAGCGAGTTGAGCGAGATACATCCGTCCCGACTTCGGCTGTGCGGGAGCCCGGCATAAGCGCGATAGGGATGCGGGCCAAATACAAAAGAATACGCCGACGGCGGACGCCCCCGCAGCCACAAATCGAACAAGATGACAGCCTCGGCCATAAGCCAGAACAGCACCACCGCCGCCAGGCTGAACAAGACGCGTTTGAGAAACTCGGGCGCCCCGAGTCGGCTCATGGCGACCATCCTCCCTCGGCCGACCAGTCTGCTGTGGCGTTCCTTTTTTGCCCCATCAGGCCCTCCGCAAAGATCCGGCCCATCCTCTCCAGGCCCGCCGGCGCATCGCGCGGCTGCCGCGCGTCCAGAAACGATTCCGCATCCCAGGGCATCTTGGCGGCGACATCTATGCACTGGACATTCAGCGCCGCAGCGGTCTGTCGAATGCACGCATTGAGTTGGGCAACTACCTCGGCGAGAACTCCGGCCGGCGGGCCGCAAATCGTTGTGCTCAGGATCGGCTCGACACCGTGCGCGTGCGCCACAAACACAAAACTGCGCAAGTTGCGTGCGAAAACGCGCATGCGTTCCGGCTTGAAGTACGCCCGCTTTACTTCGTCGCGGACATTTACGCCTCCGGCATGGGTCAAGAGCAACTGTTCCAATTGCATGGCCGGACCCATTCCCCACGGATTGGCCGCGGTATCGAACCGCCTCAGGCCAAGAGAAAGCAAAAAACTGCGTTCCCACCAGCGGGGCTTCGGTGCCACGAACACGCGGCGCGCGTGCGTGTAATCGGGCGCAAAATCTTTGAAGCAGGCCATAAAGACGGCATCGTTGAATCCATGATGAAAAATCGCCGCATCCAAATCGTAGTCCAGCAGCCACGTCTCGAAATGAATCAGCGATTCCAAACTTGTATAGCCCGGAACGCCGGCGTTGATCACTTCGATGCCAGCCGGCTGCGACGAGGCAGCCGCCATGTGCGCGCGCAACGCCCGCTCCATGCACGCCGGCCATGTGCGGCTGTCGGTTGTCGCCGAATCGCCAAACGTTACCTCATCCCCTAGACAAGCAATCCGGAAAACACCCGAGGGCTTGGCCGGCGAAATCTCCGGGCCGCGAAAACCCTGAGTATTGATCGAGAAGCGTCCGTCGCGGCTGCGAGCGCCCGGAACGAGCATATAGGCGCGATAGGGATGCTGCCGAAAGTGGCCGAGGAATTCGTTGGGATGGCGCGGCTGGAATATTGCATAAAAGACCCGCGCCCCCAGCTCGACTGCCAGTCCAACAACAAGCAGCGCAGCTGCAATCCGCCGCCGTCGGCGGCCTGGTCGTCTGCCGGATTGTTCTTGCATGGAGCCCGCCTTGCCTGCTTGCCCGCTCGCGACGTTCCCGTGCGGGAGTTACTTGCCGCCGCCGGCCTTTTCAATCGCAAAATGAAAGCAATGAAGCGGACGGGCGGATGCCTCGAATTCGAACAAAGACGCGGCAGATGCGTCGCGCTTTTGGATTGCGTCCAAGCCACGCCGCTTTGCTGAAAACCCGCATCGTTCACCCAAAGGGTGCCTTCGGCGGGAAAAGCAACGATACCTTTGGATTTCAGAGCATGGACTTCTTCGAGGTTTGAAATACGAACGCCACGCTGAAGCGTGAACTCCGAACGGCCAACTGAAGTTCGGCCTACGCGCGGTGTGAACTGGATTTCCACTTTGAACCGCGAGCGTGGGTTCTCTTAGTCCCACTGTGCCAGAGGCTTGATCGTGCCGGTCCATTTTTCCGGCGACTTATCGGTCGGATGCGGCGTCATCAATATGGCAATGCGCGCGTTGGCAACGGGTCCGGGCAATCGCACGACCAGCCTGGTGATTCCCGGATTTTGCCGCTGCGGCTTGGGCGGGTTGGCCGACATCGTGTCGAATTTGGCTCCTTGCGGTTCGAGAATCCGCAGCGACATCGCAGCGTCGCGAATGACGAGGTCGGCTTCCGCGCCGCGCAGTGCGACTTTTGCCGGTGTCAGCATACCCCAGAGGACCTCGACGGGCTTGTCGGCTTCCAGTTCATCCTGCACGAGAACATGCCGCCGTTCGAGCAGTGCAATGCCGCGGTGAGCACGGCGCACGGCTGGCGCGTAAGCGTGGGAAAGATCGGCGACGGCAAAGGCGCGCTCAGGTTTCGAGCCGAAGGCCACAATCGGCGCGACGGCGCGCGTGTCCTGATTCTCGCCGTTGATGACCAGCGTGTTGTGGCTTTCGGTGCGCAGGCGGAAATACGTCCAGCGTTTGTTGCCGAAATAGGCCGGGAGATTGTAGTCGTCGCCGCCGAGGTCCACGGCCCATCGCCGGCCCAGGGCGTCGAGCACAAAACTGCCGAGGTCGAGATGCCCATGGTTGGCTTTGTTATCGCCGCCTTTAAAACCGACGTAGACGGCGTTGCGGTCTTCCCATGCACTGCGAAAGAAGGCCACTTCAATACCGCGAAAATACGCATCGAGCGGCAGGCCGTCGGCTTTCGGGCCTTTTCCGCGGGCGTCATACCAGAGCAGTTCCCACGGGTTGCCTCCGGCAAACTCGCGGGCGTGCCAGGCGTAGATCGGCTGGTTGAACCTGCGGGCCAGCCAGAACATCTCGCATACGGCGCCGGCGCGGTCGCCTGCGTCGGCAAAATTAAACGTCAGGCCAATCGGGCCGACCGAATGGATGCGGAACAGGCCGGCTTTGTCGAATCCGGGCAGCTGCGACAGGCCGAAGTCGGTTCCCAGCGCCGAGTCGAGTGCGGCCAGCATAAATACGTTGTATCGCGTGGCATAGCTCCAGTAGCCGGGGCCTTCGGCCCAGCCGCCGTCGGGAGCATAGGATTGCATCGCGCGCGGGACCGACCGGATCGCCGCGGCGACAATATGGGCGGCCAGCTCGGGTTCCTCGTCGGCGATCGCCAGCGCGCCGATAGTCATGCCCCCGTTGCAGACCTGGTTCCAGTTGTAGTTGGACCGCGCCCAGCCTCGATTGTTGTCGTAAATGGGAAGCGACGGCTTGAGGCCTTTCTCGACGATGGCTGTTCGGATGCGGACCCGCTCCTCGGCGGTCAGATAGTCGTAAAGCCAGTCATAACCGAGCGCGAATGCATGGGTCATTTCAGCGGTGTCGAGGAAATGGCTGGGATTCCAATCGCGGAAAGCGGCGGCGGCAAACAGTTCCTGCTTGGCGCGGTCGGCGTAGCGCCGGTCGCCGCTGAGCCGATACATCAGAGAAAGGGCGGCCACGCGCGACAGACAACGCCGGCTTTGCGAGAGAAGCCGGGGGCCGACGATAATGTACTCGACCGGTTTTTGGCCCAACGTTTGGTCGGCAGATTGCTTGAGCGCCTTGTAATAGTTAGCGGCCGTGGCGTCTGCGGCGATAGTCTTTTTCACCTGCTCGAGCATGTCCGTTGTGGCGACCAGGCGCGGGTGCCCTTTGCGAAGGGTTTTCAACACCTCGCCTTCGGCGGGCGCGGCCAGCGGCGCGGATGGAGCAGGTGGCTCGGGCGGGGCGGGCGTGCGGGCTTTTCCGGCCGCAGCCCCGCCTGGCACTGCGCCAAACCACAAGACCGCGAAAACCACACTTGCGATGACTGCCGATGTTCTTCTCATGCTGATTTCCTCCCGAGGTGATCGAACAGAACAGCATGAGCCAAACCGTTGTCGTTTGGCTCTTCAAGAAGAAAAACCATCTTCGGCTAGGGCCGGCAAAGTGGACGGGGTGGGCGAGGCGGACAGAGTGGACGGCGTGCACACGATGAGTGTGCCGGTATGCGGTGTGGGGCGCGCTTCTTTATCTTGAAAATGGAATCGCGGTTGCACATGCTTGTGTGGCATCGGATGAACGGCAAGCGCTATGTAGAATTGACAAAGGACAAGAGCATGACCCGCAAACCCTCAGGGGCGGAATCGAAAAACCCCGTTGGCGAGGGCGAAAAGATTTCGCTTTCGATCATCCTTCCCTTTTTCAACGAACAGGAAACGGTCGGTGCGGTGGTCGAGGAAATCCGTACGACATTTCACGGGCGCAGCGATTACGAAATCGTGCTCGTCAACGACGGCTCGACCGACGTGAACCTCGCCGTTCTTGAACGCCTCCCTGTCCGCCTCGTTCATCACCGTGAAAACCGCGGCTACGGCGCAGCGATCAAGACGGGTATCCGCCACAGCCGCAGCGAATTGATCGTTATTCTCGATGCCGATGGAACCTATCCGGCGGCCGAAATTCCACGCCTGCTCGAAGCCGTGAGCCGCGGGGCTGACATGGCTGTCGGCGACCGGTCGCAGCAGCCCGAAGCGTACCGCAACCTCGGGCCGTGGCACCGGCGGTTGGCCAAGCGGCTTTTGGCTGCTACTGCGAACTATCTGGCAGGACGGCGAATTCCCGACCTGAACTCGGGGCTGCGGGCGTTCCGGCGCGGCGACGCCGAGCGGTTTCTGCGCCTTGCACCCGACGGGTTTTCCCTCACGGCAACCTTGACCTTGGCCTATCTGTGCGAAGGATTGACTGTGGAATACGTGCCGATTGCGTATCGTCCGCGCTCCGGACGCGAGCGGTCGAAAATCCGGCCGGTTCAGGACACTCTGGCAATTCTCTTGACCATTATTCGCACCATCACCTACTTTCATCCGCTGAAAGTGTTCCTGCCAGCGGCGCTGGCTCTTGGCGCAGCGGGGCTGGCAGTGCTGATCATCGGCATTCTGACCCACAATATTCTTGATGGGACGGTGTCAGTGTTGCTGCTTAGTTCCGTGCAGTTGGCGGTGTTGGGTCTGGTGGCGGATTTGATTTCCCGCAAAGGCCGGTAATCAAAACCGCGGGTTCTTTATTCTATCATCTTATCCATTTCGCAGGAGGTGTGTTATGAACAAGCGTCGGGGTTTCACACTCATCGAGCTGCTGATCGTCGTGGCGATCATCGCCATTTTGGCGGCGATTGCGATCCCGAACTTTCTGGAGGCGCAAACGCGCGCCAAGGTCAGTCGGGTCAAGTCCGACATGCGCAACGTGACCGTGGCCCTCGAAGCCTACGTCGTGGACCACAACGTATATCCCTGGTGCGTGGGACGCGGCGTAGCGTTTCCCCAATCCAGCGCGTTCAGCGGCGGCGTTCATCATTTACTGCCCCTGACCACTCCCGTGGCGTATCTCACCACCGTGAGCTATCCCGATCCGTTCAAGAAAACCCTGTCCGTGACCGACTGGCGCGGGTGGATAGACGGAAGCGGCGACCCGTATAGCTATGGCTATGCGGCAATCTCCTGGCTTTTGCAGTATCCACCCGATCCGCAGCCGCCAAATTGGGTCTGGCATCACTCGCCTTATGTGATCGTATCGAACGGGCCCGACCACCTCAAAGGTCCCGACCCGACCACGGGCAACGTGTTCTGGTATCAACGATACGGCAACACGTATCTGGACCAGATCAGCCAGGGCAAGTTCATTCCGTGGACCTATGATCCAACCAACGGAACGGTCTCGAAAGGCGACATCATCCGCTGGCAGGCAAGCGTCAATTAGGAAGGGCGAAGAGGCGCGCCGCGCTTGCAGTTCTCGCACTTCGTGTGCGGACTACTTTCCATTTTCGCCCAGGATTTCGGCGCCCTTGGCGCGGAATTTTCTCAGCCACGCCGCCGTGATGGCCGCAGCCAGATTGCCCTTTTCGCTTTCCAGCTGCTCGATTGTCTTGCCCCAATAGAAACTGATCCAGCCGTCGGCGTGCTTGCGCGAGCCGTCCACAAATTCGAGCAACTCGTCGGTGCTGCACTTCAGCGGAAACATCTCCTCGACCACCAGCGGCTTGCCCGTGTCGTATTTCGCCAGCGCCGTCAACGCTTTGGAAACCTCGCCCTTTTCGGGATAGAAGTGAACGCTGTAGAAGTCGAGGTTTTCGCCGACTTCTTTCGAGGAGAAAAACGGCTTGGCGTTGGGCCAAACCATCACCCACGGGATTTCGCCCACAGTGATCATGTGGCGCTTGTCAACCTTTCGGATTGCGGCTACCAGGTGGTCCACCCACGCACGGGCGATCTCGACATTTCTGCGCCCCTTCGCATCGAGCGTGATGCGCTGGACGAAAAACTTGCCGCCGAGTTCTCCCGTCAGCCAGTCGCCCGGGTTTTTGCCCCCGCCCACGATAGGCTCGTTCATGAGGTCGTAGCAGAAAACTGCCGGGCTATCGGCGCACGTGCGGGCAACCGCCTCCCAGAATCGCGCCTGCACGGCCCACCGCGCCGTCTCGTCCATGGCGTCATACCATGCGGGAACATCCTTCTTGTGATAGCAGCCCAGACCGGTGAGATCGAGATAGAGATGGTTTCGCTCGGCCAGTTCGAGAAGCCGGGCCAGTTGCCGGAGTGCAGCGTCGTTTGCTTTTTCGGGCGTGTCCATGAACTTGCCGACCTGCAGATGAATGCGGACCGTGTTGGCGCCCAACGCCTCGATCTCGGCGAAATCCTCTTCGACCTTCTGCCACTCGTCCACCCAGTAGTCTTCGATCAGCCGTCCGTTTTCGCTTTCGTCATGGTCGTAGTTCACCCCCCAGGCCAGGAAGCGCCGGCCGCTGTCGGCCAGGACAAAGTCCGCGCCGTCGGGACTGACGCGGATGAACTCCATCTTGGGTTGGCCGGGCCCGCAGAGGCAGGGGAAAAACAGCAGCGCGGGCAACAGGCATTTTGCAGATCCCATGGTTCCGTTTCTCATCGCTATTCCCTCCTTATTCTTGGAGAACGCAATTACATCGGCGGAAACATCGAACCGCAAGGACGCCATACTGGACAAGAGAACCTTTTCGGGCAGCCCGGTTCTCATCGCACGTCGAAGACGGCCGAACTTCGCCATTCGGTTTTGTCCGGCAGGGCAACCGCCAATGACGTCCCGTCGGGATTGACCAGCAAGCCGGTGGAACTCTTGCCTGTGGCGACTTGCACGGCGACGGCAGACTCCGGCGCCATCACTTTGCCCGCCGTGTCGCGCACCGTCAGGGTCTGCAGTCTCACCGGCGTTGCGTCCAGCGAGATTGCCCAGACAAACGCCGTATTCTGCGCCGAGCGCCGAAAAATCGCCGCCGGTACCCGATCGCGCGTGCTGCGGCCGATCCCCGTGCCCGTGATCACTTGCGTTGGTTGCGGGCCGCCCCCAAGCGTCAGCGACACCCGGCTGCCTTTGCCTGCCTGCACTGCCAGCGACAACCCGCCGGCCGCGTCCCGAATCGTCGTATCTTTTATGTATTTATAACCCGGCTGATCGGGCGGTGACCAGGGTTGACCCGGCGGCAAAGCGTCCCATGTGCCGGGCAGGTGGCAGGCGAGGTCGAGCGTATGCACGCGGTCGCTTTTTATCTGATCCACCAACACAGCCAGATTGGCGTTGACCAGCGCCGCCGTGCGCACAAAGCGGATGCCTTTGTAGATCGGTCCGGCCTCGGCCATGACATACTCGATGCCGCGAGTGTTCCCGAATCCCAGACACGTTCCCTGCGACGGCTGCTGCGACCGTTCATCCACGACAAGCGTGTTATGCGCTATGGTGGCGCGGTCCCAGCCCGCGTGGAGCGGCGATCCGTAGGCGCGCGTGCCTGGATCGGTCGCGACCATCCGACCGCGGCTGTAGAGAATGAAATTCAGCTTGTCCGGATGCCCGTGGCCGCCGCCGTGCGGGCCATACTTGAGGCAAAGCCACGTGGCGTCTGCACCCTTGCCGTTGACCAGGATGCCGTATCCCGAAGCGGTTTCGTTGCGGCTGCGAAACAACGGCGGGTCGCTTTTCGGAAGATCCTCGACCCCGAACCACATCGCGCGTTCATTTCGACGGTTGCTTTGCGACAGAATTGCCAGATAGGCGGGGTTCTGGTATCGCGCATAGGCCAGTTCGTAAGCGGGGGCTTGTGCCAGAAGATTCACCGCGCCGCTGTCGTTCCAGGGCGGAAGAACGAGATTGGGCATCGCCAGCGCCAGCGGCGCATCGAACATTTTTTTGAACTGCTCGCCATATAGGTTGATGCCGCAGTTGCGCGCCGCTTCCGTCAGCGGCCAGAGGGCACTGATCGTGTAGAAGTGATAGCCCCACGCTCCTTCCCACCAGCAGCCGTCGGCCTGAACACCCTTTTCCATCTGGACGCGATAGCCGCGGTCGGGATCGTCAATGGCGGCGCGGATGAGATCGCGCTCGCCGAGCAGAAATCCGGCCAGTCCCACTGCGCTGTTTTTCCAGCACTGGATATTATGAATACCTATTTTGTGGGCGAGGATGACGTCGCGGGCGGCGGGAAGAATGAGTTTGTCAGCGATGGCCTTGCGGTCGCTCTCGCTCAGCGTGTCCCACACAAGATCGGCGCCCTGACAGACGGGAATGAGCCAGGTGGATTCGTCGAGCGTCTGCGGGCCGACGCGTCCGCCGCCGATTCGGGCCTCGCCGCGCGTCGTGTGAAGCGGATAGGATAGATAGCGTTCGGCGTAAGCAAGCAGAATGGCGCGGGCGCGCTCTGCATAGCGTTTGTCGCCGGTCACTTGAAAGAGGATTCCTGCATCGCGCACCTCGTCGGCATAGGCGTCGTGCACATCCTGAATGCCGAGTCCGTCATAGTCGGTCGAAGGTTGCGAGGGATCGCTTTTCAGCACGGCGTTGTCCACCGGGCAGATATGCTCCCATTGCCAAGGGCCGATTGGTTTGCCCATTCGCAGCCGCGCGCCATGTTCGGGGCAGATATACCAGTGCCACCAGTTGCCGCCGCGCGGGGGCAGTTCGATTTTTTCACCGAGTCGCCGCTCGCACCGCTTCTGAAAGGCATCCCATTGCGCCTTCCACGGGGGACGCTGGATGCGCTGTTTGAGGTCGGCGATGCCCTGGACGCTGAAAAGCAGACGCGGATGGTCGGGGAGCGCCGCACCGTTTTCTGCTATCGCGCGACTCATCCAGAGGCTGTAAAAACACAGACCCAGAATTGTCATTCCATGTTTCTTTGTCATAAATTTTTCTCCTGCGGCACAGCTTTTGAAATGAAAGTTCGAAACAAAGTGGACATCGTGGACGGCATAAATGCATTGGACAGCTTAGAACCGCACCTCCCGCTCTTCGCCGAATTCGAGGCGGACGGGGCCGATCAGGCCGGAACGCTCGAGCGGATCCGTCGGTGCATAGCCGCGAAGGTGGGCATAGCGCGTGCCTGCCCTTTCGTCACGGCCCGAGGCGCCGGTGCGCGTGAAGCGCTTCTCCGGCGGCAACAGCGTATCGCCGATCAGGCGATTGATCCACAGATTGGTGACAGCGATTTCGAGTTCATTTTTGCCCGCTTTGACATGGCCCGTGAGGTCCGCCGTCCATGGCGCAGTCCAGACAACCCCAAGAGAGACTCCATTTACCTTGACTTCAGCCAAGTGTCGAACCTCGCCAAGATTT
>JADFCW010000165.1 GCA_017161705.1 Candidatus Sumerlaeota bacterium
ACTGAATCGCCGCGAGTTTGTCGGCCGCACTGCAGCCGGACTCGCCGCCGCTCTGGCCGGCCCTGCCCTGGCAGCCGAACCCCAACTGGAACGCCGCAACGAACAATCGGGAATGGTCTATCGGCCCTTTGGAAAGACCGGTCTCAACGTCAGCCGGCTCAGCTTCGGCTGCATACGCTTGTCGCCCGATCACTTGGCCATGTTGGAAATGGCTGTGGAGCGCGGCGTCAATCTCGTCCACACGAGCAACGGCTATTTGAACGGCGAGGCCAACAAAAACCTGGGACTGTTTCTGAAAAAACCCGGAAATCGCGACAAGGTGTGGGTTATGCTCAAGGGCGAACATGGAAAAGGCCTGCCCGACAGCATTGACGACCAGTTGAAAGTATTGAACACCGACCATGTGGACATTCTATGTCTGCCGGTTTGGACGCCTGAGCAAATCAAAAGCGAAAAAGAGTTTGCCAAATTCGAGGCGCTCCGCAAGGCAGGCAAGGTGCGGTTTTTCAATCTCACCACACACCAAAGCCTGCAGGAAAGCATGGAAGCCGGCCTCGATGCCAAATGGTATAGCACCATTCTGTCGGTCATCACGCCAAACAATGTCAATCTGTTCCGCAAAACGTTGGAGCGCGCCAATCGGGAAAACGTCGGTATCATGGCTATGAAGACGCAGATGGCCAAAGGCAAGGCACAGGTACCCCCCGAGCAGGTGGTTTCGGCACTATTCCCGGCCGGCGTCACTACGGTGCTGCGGACATTGAATACCCGCGAAGAGGTGGACGCCTGGTTTGCGGCGGTGAGCAAAGCCTCGCAGCAACAAGCCGACGCGGGAGCGCCCGCAACAGCAATAGCCGACGGCGGCTGCACGCTGTGCGGCCTATGCGCAGGCTGCCCGCGCGGAGTGGACATTCAGGCCATAGTCCGCGACTACAGCTATTATTATGAGCAGCAGGGGCTGGCGGCGCTGGCGGCCGAGCGATACGCAGAAATTCAGCCACAGCGGACGGCTGCAGTTTGCGGCGATTGCGGCCTGTGCGAGTCTAAATGCCCGATGGGCCTGCCGGTGCGCAGCATCATTCGCCAAGCACATGCACGCCTCTCGGCCGTGGCATGAGTAAAGCCCTGTGAACCGCAATACAGTGTTTTCGACAAAGCAAACAACCATGGGGAAGCGATAAACCCAGGGGAGGGTCTTCCCCGTGGGAGGGGGATGCAATGAAACGACTTTGGATAGGTATGGCAGCATGCCTGTTGGCGGCCGGATGCGGCCATTTTGCAGGCAAGGGGCAGATTGCCGGCGCGCCGACGCTGGCTGCGCTCGCCCAACAGGCGGTTGCCCCGGCGGGATACCGACCGGCCGGAGGACCGGCTTTTTTCAACCGCGACAATTTGTTCGAGGCCATTGACGGCATGGCGCCCGAATACATCAGCTACGGCTGCAAGGCCCTGGCGGTCTGGAACTGGGCCTCGCTGAAGTCGGCCGAAGAAACCATCGAGGCGCACATCTACGACATGGGGTCGGCGTTAGGTGCGTTTGGCATATACAGCCGAACCCACGTTGGCGAGGGCGGCGAGTTCGTGGACATTGGCGAGGAGGCGGCAGTCGCCGAGGACTCGATCGAGTTTGCACGCGGGCAGTATTTTGTCAAAATGAGCAGCACGGCCGAAGGCGCGCGCGCGGCGCTCGAAAATGCTGCGCGGGCGCTGGTGGGCAAAATTCCCCCCGGCCCGCCGCTGAATGAACTAATCGCAGCGCTGCCCTCGGAAGGCCGCGTGCCCCGCTCCGAGCGTTGGGTTCCCGACGCTGCGTTTGGGATGGACTTCATGCGCGACGTTCTGGTGGCGCGATACGAAGTCGGAGGGAAAACGGTCGAGGTGCATCGCGCGCCGTTTGCCGATATCGCGGCAGCGCAAAAGGCTCTGGCGGCATTTCGCGCGGCGGTCAAAGACCGTTCGCCCAAGGACGCCGCCGAAGCTTTTCCAGGGTTCTTTTACGAAGACCAATGGATGGGTACGGTAGGAGTGTTCCAGATCGAGTCGCAAATCGTGGTGGTCGTCGGCTATCGGAAAGATGCAGGAGTTACTGCTTTGCTGAAGCGTTTTGCCGGCGCTTCCGCGCGCTGAAGCCGGACAGTCTGTCTCAGCGTTCACGGCGTCCTGCGAGCCCAATACCTGTGTGCAGCAGAGGACCGGTCGCTCGGATACGAAACAACAAGTCCGGCGCGGGGAGATTATTGAAGATGGTGCCATCCGGAAAATTTCGCATCACACGCCAGAGGCAGGTTATCCTGGAGGAGCTGCGCAAAGACACCTCTCATCCCACTGCCGACGAAGTCTGCCAACGCGTACGGCAGAAACTTCCCCATATCAGCCTGGGAACGGTTTATCGCAATCTGGAACTGCTAGCGGAGTATGGGCTCATCCAGAAAATCGAATTGGCCGGTTCCCAGCGTCGTTTCGATGGCAACGCTGAGACCCACTATCATATTCACTGTAATCGCTGTGGACGAGTGGAGGATCTGCCGGTCCGACCGTTTCGCATCAATGAAAACAGCTTTCGGGCAACGACCCGTTTTCAGATCACCGGCCATCGCGTCGAGTTTTTCGGCTTGTGTCCAAAGTGCAGGAACGAAAGCGAATTGACCGCGAGGACGGATTGATATTTTGGACAACAATGGAAAAAGACTGGGCATCTTCCAAGAGCCAGTTGGAGAACACGTGCATTTTTTGCTCTGATGAGCGAGTTATTGTGAGCGAAAACGACCGCTGAAGCGGAAACTACATGCATCCCATGCCGCGTTGTCAGGTTTTTCGAGAGCGTTCCTGCCATCGAGCGAGTCTATGCCCCGGCTTGGTTGTATTGTTGATTGCAAAGAGAATCGCAGCATGAACACCGCCGCACCTGTATCCCTCGACCGCCGTATGCTCGAAAGCCTGTATCGCCAATATAATCGCCGGGAGGCCGTGGGCAACGATCCAGTCGGGTTTCTTTATCCGTATGAAAATCTCGCCGACCGCGAAGTCGCCGGATTGGTTGCCTCATCCCTTGCACTGGGCAACATCCAGCAGATCCACAAAAGTGTCGCAGGGGTTCTTGGAAAAATGGACGGCTCGCCCGCTCGTTTCCTTCGAACAATGAGTCGGGATGACCTCTATCGGCAATTCGCCGATTTTCAACATCGCACCATCAGCGGCAAAGACTTGGCAGATTTGCTATGGGCCGTCGGACAAGTTCTGCGCCAATGGAAAACATTGGGCAGATGTTTTGCCGAAGGCGTGCGAACGCAAAAATTGCAGGGTTCGGGCAAAATGCTAGCTCCTGAAAAAGCCGCCGGGCAGTCTTCGGCACCGGCGGAGCCTTCGATAATCATAGTTGCGCTGTCAGCCTTTGTCGCCCGCCTGGAGAAAGCCGGCGGCCGACGGCTCAGAGGGCTGCTTCCCTCGCCGGAAGACGGCAGCGCATGCAAGCGACTGAATCTTTTCCTCCGCTGGATGGTCCGCCGTGACAACGTGGATCCCGGCGGCTGGGACTTCTTCCCAAAGTCCTGTCTCGTCATTCCTCTCGACACCCACATTTTCCAAATCGCCTGCGCACTGGGATTGACCGAACGAAAGCAGGCAAATCTGAAGGCGGCACAGGAGATCACGGCCGCCTTCCGCTGCCTGGCGCCCGACGACCCCGTGCGCTACGATTTTTCCCTGGCGCACTGGGCAATGGATGGCGGCGGCGACCCGGCAAAGTTCTTGCTGCAAGGCCGGAGAGGCAGAGAAACATGTCGCAAATCCTGCAATCCATAGCTGCAGAGTTCTGGGAAATTCTGGCAGAAATGTCCCCTTACTTGTTGCTGGGTTTCCTTTTCGCCGGTCTGCTGTCCGTCCTGGTCTCTCCTTCGGCTGTAGCCCGCCATTTAGGCGGAAGAGGGATTGTGCCGGTGGCCAAAGCCTCGCTGTTCGGAGTGCCCCTGCCGCTGTGTTCGTGCGGCGTGATACCGGTGGCGGCCTCGTTGCGCCGGCACGGCGCCAGTCGCGGAGCCACGACGGCCTTTCTTCTTTCGACACCGCAAACCGGCGTGGACAGCATCTTTGTGACTTACAGCCTGCTGGGTCTGGCGGTGGCCATCCTGCGCCCCATTGCAGCGTTTCTGACGGGCATTGCCGGCGGCTGGCTGGTGGGGGTTCTTGTCCGCGATGATAAACCAACAAAACCCCAAGCAGACAATTCGACCGGAACGTCCTGCCTTCTGCCTGAAAGTGGCGGCAAGTTGCGCCGACTGTGGGACTACGGCTTTGTCGACCTCCCCCGCGACATCGGCCGACCTTTGATCGTCGGACTGATTCTTGCCGGCATCATCGCGGCCGCGATTCCGGCCGACTACTTCGCCGGATTGCGCGGAACCGCACTGTGGCCCAAACTGGTCATGCTGGTAGCGGGAATCCCGATTTATGTGTGCGCCACAGGATCGGTTCCGATTGCCGCAGCCTTGGTGCATCAGGGCGTCTCTCCGGGTGCAGCGCTAGTTTTCCTGGTGGCGGGTCCGGCAACCAATATGGCCACTGTGGCCGTGATCCTGAAAACGATGGGAAGAAAAACCGTCTTCATCTATCTGGCCACGGTGGCTTTCGGTTCCCTGGCCAGCGGCGTCTTGTTGGATTTCTGGTTGACCAACTTGCCCCATCGCTTGGCCGCTCACGGCGAACACGCAATGATTCCCCTATGGATCAACAATCTCTGCGCCGTGCTATTGATCGCCGTTCTCGCCCATGCACTGCTGCGGCCTTATTTCCAACGAGCAGGTCGGCCTGCGGATATTGCAGAGTCGGAACAGGCCGTTTCGCTGCGGATCGAAGGCATGACATGCAGTCATTGCGCCCAGACGGTGCGCGCGGCGCTGGCCGGCTGCGCCGGCGTTCGATCGGCCGAGATAGATTTGGCGGCAGGGCAGGCACGAATCGTCGGCAAAGGATTTGACATAGCCGCTCTCCGGAGCGCGATTGAACGAGCGGGCTATTCCGCTTCACCGATAAACCATTCCACCTTCAAGGGAGAGAGCCCATGGAGCTGAAAGGATCGCGAACCGAGAAAAACTTGCTGACCGCCTTTGCAGGCGAGTCGCAGGCACGCAACCGCTATACCTATGCCGCCGGTCAGGCAAGGCAGGAAGGGTTCGTGCAAATCGCCAACATTTTCGAGGAGACCGCGAATCAGGAAAAGGAACACGCCAAGCGTCTGTTCAAGTTCCTGCAGGGCGGCGAGGTTGAAATTCAGGCCGCATTTCCCGCGGGAAAAATCGGCACCACCGCCGAGAACCTCAAAAGCGCAGCCGGCGGCGAACACTACGAATGGTCCGAGATGTATCCGACATTTGCCAAAATCGCCCGCGAAGAAGGCTTCCAGGTCATTGCGCAAGTGTTCGAGGCTATTGCCGTGGCCGAAAAACAGCACGAAAAACGTTACCTCGGCCTTCTGGCAAACGTCGAAAACGGCACGGTCTTCAAAAAGGATCGGCCGGTGGTCTGGCGATGCCTCAACTGCGGCTATCTCCACGAAGGCATCGAAGCACCTAAAACGTGTCTGGCTTGTGCACATCCCCAGGCGCATTTCGAACTGCTGGCGGAAAACTGGTAACAGGCCGGATCGGGTCAGCCCAGCGCCCCGATCCCTCCTGTTCGGCCCAAGAACGTAAAGGAGAACGATATGAGCGAACCCAACACCATCGAGGAGATCCTGGACTTTGCGATCTCCAAAGAAGAAGAAGCCGCGCAGTTCTATACGGATCTGGCCGCAAAAATGGCCAGCCCAAACGTCCAGCAGATGTTCCGTGACTTCTCCCGCGAGGAATTGGGCCACAAGGCCAAACTGCTGGCCGTCAAACAGGGAAAACTGACTCTGGCGCCGCCGCAAAAAGTCATGGACCTCAAAATCGCCGACTATGTGGTGGACCAGGAACCCCAGCCCGAGTTCACCTATCAACAGGCTCTGATTCTCGCCATGAAGCGCGAGAAGGCGGCGTTTCGACTATACACGGATTTGGCCAATCGGGCCGACGACGCCAACATCCGCACGACGTTCCTGGCGCTGGCGCAGGAAGAGGCCAAACACAAACTGCGCTTTGAACTCGAATACGATCAGTTTGTGTTGACTGAAAACTAAGCGTTGCCGCTGCGCAACGTTCTCCAGCAGGATGCCGAGAGGCATTCCTGCCTTGAACCCCATCCTCCAATGTGGGGACATTTGCTTTTCATACCGGTTCCACCGCAGAACCCAACCCAACCGAATCAAATCAGCTGGGCCAGCTCCTGCCACAAACCGTCAGGAACAGTCTTGGATTGACGCACAGCGTCTTCCAGCGGGACGGCGACGATGTCGGTGCACCGCAGCGCCACCATCATGCCGAACTTGCCTTCTTCGACCAGCTCGGCGGCCTTCAGCCCCATGCGCATGCCCAAAACTCGATCGAAGGCGCTAGGACTACCGCCGCGCTGGAGCGTCCCCAGCGCCACGTGGTGCGATTTGATCCCTGTCCGACGCGTGATGGCTTCGGCCAGCGCTTTGGCGACACCATCCTCGCGGCCGTCCGGCGAAGGCGGTTCGGTGATTTCCAGCGACTTGGGATCGGCGGGCCGGGCGCCTTCGGCCACGACCACAACCGCAAAGTCGCTCCCGTTTCCAAAGCGTTCCTTCACACGCTCGCAGACTTGGGCAACATCGAAGGGAACTTCAGGAATCAACACTTGATGGGCGCCGCCGGCTATTCCGGCAAAGAGCGCCAGCCACCCGGAATTATGTCCCATGACCTGTACCACCAAGACCCGGCCCTGCGATTTGGCCGTGGTCACGAGCCGATCAATGGCCTCGGTGGCGGTGTTGGTCGCCGTGAGAAATCCGAATGTGCAGTCGGTGGAGCCGACATTGTTGTCTATCGTTTTGGGCAATCCGAGACGATGGAAACGATGGGCGTAGGCAAGAGTCTTTTCGCCGCCGATCACCACCAATCCCGCGCATTCGTGGCGCGCGAAGTTCTTCATCACCTGATCCGGTCCGTCGGGTGCGGCAAAAGGATCGGTACGCGACGTGCCGATGATAGTGCCGCCGAGACTGTGGATTTCCTCGACGTCGTCCAAACTCAGCAGGGTGGTCCGGCCGCCGTCCAGCAAGCCCTGCCAGCCGCGCCGAAATCCGATCACGCCCGCGCCCGATCTGGCCGCCCGCAACACAACCCCGCGGATCACTGCGTTGATGCCGGGGCAATCCCCCCCGCCGCTAAGCACTCCGATTCGATTCATGGCTCTACTCCCCGGGGCGGAGAAAATGGACGACATGCACAACGGGCTTTCCCGCTTCTAGTCCCCTTCCGTCTATTCTGTCCACCCCGCCCGCCCTGTCTGCTATTCATAAAACTTCACAATCGGGGCGAAAGAATCCACTTTCAGGCTGGCGCCGCCAACCAGCGCACCGTCTATATCGGCCTGATCCATCAACGACTTGATGTTGTCGGGCTTGACGCTCCCGCCATATTGGATTCGCACGGCCTCGGCCGTCTCTTGCCCAAAAAGCCTCGCCAGTTCGGCGCGAATTAACGCATGAACTTCCTGCGCCTGCTGCGGCGTGGCCGTTTTGCCCGTTCCGATGGCCCAGACCGGCTCGTAAGCAAGGGTCGTCTCGGCCACGCGCTCCGGCGGCAGGTTGGCCAGACACTCGCGCAACTGGGTCAGAACGACTTCCTCGGTCTGCCCTTCCTCACGCTGAGTCAGGGTTTCCCCGATACACACGATCGGAAGAATATTGTGCCGGTAAAGCGCGAGAATTTTTTTGCGGACGGTTTCGTTGGTCTCGCCAAAATACTGCCGGCGCTCGCTATGGCCGACGATGCAATACTTGCACCGAAGGTCTTTGAGAAAGGCCGGCGAGATTTCGCCCGTGAACGCACCCTTGTCTTCCCAATAGCAGTTCTGGGCCCCCAGGGCAATGTTGTGCTTGGCCAGCAGTTTTCCGACCGTCTCGAGGGCGGTGAACGGCGGACAGACGGCGACCTCGACATCGCGCACATTCGCCAGAGCGGTCAACAGGCCTTCCACCAGGTCGGCCGCCTCCTTGCGCGTCATATACATTTTCCAGTTTCCGGCAATAAATGGAGTTCTCATGGTCGTTGTTTATCTCTCCAAAAATAAGTTTGGAGTGCGGGCGGTTTGCAGTTCCAACCGCAGTGGATCTCTTTCACGTTACCGTTCTCCGGAAAGAAGTACAAATTAATACCCACTGAAATGGAAACTGCGAACCGCCCGCACTCCGAATTGTTCCGCGCGCTTACAGCGATTTGGCCACCATGGACAGCAAGTCCACCGTGCGGCAGGAATAACCCCACTCGTTGTCGTACCATGCCATCAGTTTGACCAGCGTGTCCCCGATGATGTAGGTGCAGTCGGCATCGAGGATCGAGCTATAGCTCGAATGATTGAAATCGCTGGAGACCAGCGGCTCTTTGCTGACATGCAGCAGGCCTTTGAGCGGGCCGGCCGCCGCGGCTTCCATCGCCGCGATGATTGCCTCTTTTGTTGCCGGCTTTTCGGTCTCGAATACCACGTCCACCAGACTGACGTTAGGGGTAGGCACGCGAATAGCCAGGCCGTGCAGCTTGCCTTTGAGTTCGGGAATGACCAAACCGATGGCCTTGGCCGCACCCGTGGTGGTCGGGATCATGTTGAGCGCAGCCGCGCGGGCCCGTCGCATGTCCTTCTTGTGCGCAAAATCAAGGACCACCTGGTCGTTCGTATAGCTGTGGATCGTGGTCATCAGCCCGCGTTTGACACCAAATGTCTCCATCATAACTTTGGTGATAGGTGCCAGGCAGTTCGTGGTGCACGAGGCGTTCGAGATAATATGGTGCTTGGCCGGATCATATTTCTTGTCATTGACGCCCATGACCAGCGTGATGTCTTCGTCGGTGGCCGGAGCCGAAATGACAACCTTCTTGGCTCCCGCGTTGAGGTGCAGCTGCGCGCCCTCGCGCTTGGTGAAAAGCCCCGTGGACTCGACCACGATATCAATGCCGTCGGCCTTGTGCGGCAGTTGAGCAGGGTCTTTAATGGCGGTGACCTTGATCCGCTTGCCGTTCACAAGGATCGCGCCTTCCTCGGCCTTTACCTCAGCGTCCAGCTTGTCGTGAATGGTATCGTACTTGAGAAGATGCGCGAGCGCAGTCGGCGGAAACAGGTCGTTGACACTGACAACCTCGATGTCCTTGCAACCGAGCGCGGCGCGGAAGACCAGACGACCGATCCGGCCGAAGCCGTTAATCTGAACTCTTGCTGCCATTTTCAGAATTCCTCCTCATTCATTTTTTAGGCTTTAGCGCGAAAGCCTTACGCAGCCCCTTGCAAAATCTTTCCATAGACTGTCGGCTATCGTCCCAAAAGACGGCTTACTAAGTCGCCTGTCCGTGTAGTGTTGTCAAATGAAAAGGGGAGGCAAGGTGTGAGTTGCGGATTGGGGCAGCGTGCGGGAGAGGAATTGGGAAAAAATGGGGCCGACCGGCGTCTTCCACGAAACCTCTGGTCCGGCTTTGCCATTGACAAGCCTCTGCCGCCTTTTCATTCACTGTCATTGCGTTCGGAACGCTCCGGCAAGCCGTGCACGCCGGCATTCGGCATCCGGTCGCCCCAAGGGGAGGGAACGCCGCTACATTCCAACCAACGCAACGCGGAGGTCGCTTTGAAAACCATCGAGGTTCGGACATCCCAGCGCGAGCAATGGATCCCGCTGACCGCCCAGGTGCAGGCGGCTGTGGCCGAAGCCGGTCTGCGCAACGGCGCCTGTCTGGTCTATGTTCCCCACACCACAGCCGCCGTCACGATCAATGAAAACGCCGATCCAGACGTCGGCCGCGACTTACTGATGGGACTGGCGAAAATAGTCCCCCGCAACTGGCCGTTCGAGCATGGCGAAGGAAACTCGGACGCCCACCTGAAGTCCTCCCTGGTCGGCTGCTCCGTCCTGGTCCCCGTCGAAAACGGACGGTTGCAATTGGGAACATGGCAGGGAATCTTCTTTGGCGAGTTTGACGGCCCCCGACGCCGTCAATGCTGGATTCAGTTTTTGCAGGGAGTGCACGACAATGGTTGAGCCGCTTGCGTCGCCGGCGGTGATCGAATTTGCTCCGGTCGGCGGCAAAATCGCCGTTCTCCGGTTGATCGGCCGCTGTTCCCACCAAAACAGCGCCTGTCTCGCCAAAGCAGCCGAGCTTTGCGAAGCCCAGTCGGGTCCATGCTCGTTTGTGCTCGACCTCGAACGCTGCGATCACATGGACAGCACGTTCCTGGGGGTGCTGGCCGGCCTCGCTCTGCGGCAGAAAGCGCAGGGTCTGGGCAATCTGATCGCCGTCAACGTCAGCGCGCGGCTGCGCAAAATCCTATCCCAGGTCGGCCTCAGCTACCTCATGGACATCCGCGACCAGCCCCCTCCATCGGGCGCCGAACAGGACATTGTGGTGGACGAATCCAGCCGCGTTGCTCTCTCGCGCGTTGAACAAATCGTTCACATGATCCAAGCGCATCAGAAGTTGATCGAAGTGGACGGCCGCAACGAGGTCGAATTTCGCGACGTGCTGAAATGCCTTTCGGAAAGCCTCGCGCGCGCAACCGCACACGCAGAACCAAACCCTCAGACTTAATTGCCCCGCCAGCCGAAAACCCCACGAACTCTCTCCCGCAACGATTGCGGCAATCGCCCCGCCAGACATCGCCGGAAGCGGCGCCACAATCCCTTCAGCGAAACCTCTTCGTATTCCGCTTTCAGACGCTCGATTTCCGCTCGGTCTGCTCGAATCTGCTGCTCCAGTTGCCTAAACGCCACCGCGATGTCGCGGAGGATTTCAAGGTGCGCCTTGAGATACGAATCCTGACTCAAGGCCAACAGCGGCTCGCTGTCCATGTGCGGATAATGGGTCAGCAAGTAGAGCAAATTCCAGAACTCGAACGTGGTCTCGGACAAACAGGGCTTGGGCAACTCCAGTTTCGCGATCCGCAAAGGCGGAAAGACAGCCAACCCGAGCACCCGGGTCAGATAGGTCTTGGGCAGGCGCGTCAGGAGCTTCAACGTCTCCAGACAGTCGGCTTCGCTTTCGTAATCGCAATTGGACAGAATCTCATAGTTCAACGCGATGCCATGTTTCTCCGCCGCCTTGGCCAATTGGATAAGCTTCTCGATGCCATGGCGCCGATTATACACTTTTTCCAGAATATATCGGCTTCCGCTTTCAACGCCCAATTGAATCACCTTTAGCCCCGCTCTGGCCAGCTGCTCCAGCATTGCCTCGGTGCTCAGCAGCGGGTGCGCATAGCCGCCAAAAGGCAGGCCGATGCGGCGGGGATACTTGTCGGCAAACTCCTCGATCCACTCCGGGTCCTTCACGAACACGTCGTCCTGAAACATTACATGGGTGAGACCGAACAGCCGGCGAGATTTTTCGATTTCCTCCAGAACATTTTCCACCGACCGGCGCCGCATGTAGTTTTCGCCCCGATGCTGGGCCTTGAGCACGTGATTATAGCAATACGAGCAGGAGAACGGGCATCCGCGCTGGGTCATGATGAAGTAAATGCCCCGAAAGTAGGGACGGTTCTCCGCCGGCAACGGAAGAATCTGATTCCAGTCTATTCGGCATTCGTTTTCACCCCACACGGGAAAGGGAAACAGATCGAGGTTTTGTTCGAGAGGCCGGATGGGGTTCCGAATCACCTCGCCGTCGGCTTTTCTCCGCCAGACGCCCGCGATGTCCAGACGCTCCGGATCGGCGGCGATCTCGGCCATCGTGTATTCGCCCTCGCCGACGCACACTATGTCAGCCCATTCAATGCACTGCTCCGGCGCGATGGTCGGATGAATGCCCCCGGCGACAATTGGCACTCTCGGAAATTCGCGGCGGATTTGTTCGGCGATCTCGCGGCCGGCCGCCGCAGTCGGCGTGGTCATCGAAATCCCGATCAGGTCCGGACGGATTTCCCCCAGCTTCTCCAGCAGCAACTGGTATTCGGTTCCTGTAATCGGTTCGGTATAACAACAAATATAGGAAGCGTCTTCGAGCGTCTCGGTCACAGCCGAAAACATCCCGGGCGGCGGATGTCGAACGGCCTCCAGTTGTTCGAGAGTGGCCGGTTTGCTGAGATATTGTTTCAAAACGATAAACCAAACCTCGTGCCCCTGCTGGCGGAGAAAAGCAAATACGTGCCGCATACCATAGCAGCGTTCATCATACGGGCTGATTAAAGCAATCCGCATCCCGATGCTGCCTCTCCCAACTCACCGCCCGCTTCTCACTTCTGACTTCCCGCTCCATACTTGGCCACATAACGCCGCAGGTCTGCGACCAGCTCGCGCAGAACGCCTTGGCTGGGATCCAGCCGCAGCGACTCCTCCCAGTGCTTGAGAGCCTCAGCGTATTCTTTTCGGTTATACAAGAAATCCGCATAAGCATTGAGCGTGGACACCGACTTAGGGTCCAGCGCCAGCGCCTGCTGAAAATGAGCGCGCGCCTGATCAGGCCGCCCTGAATACCGCTCGCAGACGGCCAACCCTTCCAGCGCCGCGACATTTTGGGGCGCGCGCTCCAGCACTTGCCGGTAGAGCGCTTCCGCGCGGCGGTAGTTGCGCCCCCTGCGGTGGGCGTGAGCCAGACCGATGCGCGCTTCCTCGAAGTCGGGTTGCAGGGCAAGCGCGGCCTGAAACTTCAGTGCCGCCTTCCGCGCTTCGCCTTGTGCCAGAAGTGCCTTGCCCTCGATAAACAGCGCGTGAGGATTCTCCGGATGGCCAAGACTGATCGGCCGGATGAAAACGGTCCGCGGCGGCCAGAGCTGGCAGCCGCTCAACGCCGCTATTGCAAGGGCGGTCAAGATTTTGATTGTCCGATTCGCATACATGGTTTAAGCATCTCATCAAGGGTTGGGCAGCGACAGTCCAATCGCTTTCGACCATACGAGAAAGGCAAGCAGCGGTGGTTTTCAATCAGAATTTTGGCGCGCGGCCAAACGCCCAGAGACAGCCCAGCGGTTGGGCAGGGTGTGGCGTTGCATGGTTGTCGCTTGTGCTGGCAGCTTTGCCGATTCGAGCAGAGGCCGCCCAGCCGATCTCCGCCGCCTTTCCGGCCGTCCCCGCAGCGGCGGTGGAACCCGTTTCGCCGCAACCGGAACCTGTGTCCTATCCTCGGCGCAGTGCGCTGCATCATCTCTTCTGCTATTTCCCCAGCCGCGCATCCGACCTCCTGGACATCGTCAAATGCAACGTGGGTTTTGGCCTGGGGTTGTGTGTGAATGTACGCCCGACCAAAAGCCTGCAGGCCGGATTCGGCGCCTACGACTCCGTGCGAATCGGTTTGCGCGGCCGGCGTTTTCCCTTCTGGCACGAATGGAGCAGCGAAGGCGGCTTCGACGGCTTGTACTGGGAAGGAGGCGAAACCGAGCGGGGCTTTTACGAATTCGGCGGCACGGTCCACCTTCTTATCGTGGGTCTCGAAGCAGCCATAGATATTGAAGAAACTTTGGACTTCGTTCTCGGCTGGTTCGGAAACGATCCGGCGGACGATGACTTCCGATGATCCCCGCGAGCATGCGAAGGTTCCCGCTCTCTGCTCGACTTGCTGCTCTTCTTGGGTTTGCCGCCGCCTTGCGCCTGATCCGTCTGGACTTGATGGCCTTTGAGATGGACGAAGGGGCGGCGTGTTTGTTTGTTGTGCGCTTTATTCACGCGGGGCTTCCGCCCCTGCTGGGCATCAAAACCAGCTTCCAGTTCTATAATTCGCCGCTGTTCCTCTATGTTATCTCGCCGGCCTTTCTGGTAACGAGCGATCCGCGGTTTGCCGCCGCCTGCTTCGGCGGGCTCGGAACCCTCGGCGTCTACGTAGTATATCGCACGGGCGTGCGCTTTTTCTCGCCGGCGGTTGGCTGGATTGCCGCAGCCATGATGGCGGTTTCGCCCACGGCCGTCGAGTATTCGCGGCGGTTGTGGGGCCACAGCCTCGTGCAGATTCTTTGCCCCGTGATCTTCTATCTTCTGCTGCGGTGGGCGATCG
>JADFCW010000166.1 GCA_017161705.1 Candidatus Sumerlaeota bacterium
AGCTCGACGCTTTCTATCTTCCCTTGAATCGCTTTGGCCTGTTTGCCCGGCCGGGGCCTGAGATTCGCATTTACGAAGTTATCCCGTCGCCATAAGGCAGCAAAAACTAATACAACATCCAGCGGCGGGACGAGGTTGAATAGATGGACTTCGACGCCTCCGGCGTATTGCCATAGGCCCCCAGATTGATGCGGTTCCCGTTAGGCGGCGGCTCGAAGGACCAAACCGACGCCGGGTCCCCGGCGTCTATACCTGGACTGTGAACGAAGTCAATCACCCACGCCCCTTGTCCCCCTGCCGCACGCCGATCCCAGCGCCCGGCGCGCGATCGCAAATGAAAGTCCGGGTTGGCGGTAATTGTGGTGGCGGGATTGGCAAACAGAGGGTCAGCGCGGAAGATATGCCTGCCGGCCCGCACCCGTGGGTCGCCTGCAAACAGCGTCGCTGTCGAGTCCACAATGCAATAGTCTATATCCACGGTCGAGCTGCTCCCGCTGCCGCTGTCCCAACCGAGCACCAAAGTCTGGCTGGTCGTGCCCCACATGATGCAATTGCGCACCACCGGATGACCAACCTGCATGCCAGGAAGCTCCATGGCCTCATAGGCCGCGAGGTCGTTGACGCAACGATAGAATGTGCAGTTGGCGATAAACGGCCGCGTTTCGCCCTTGCTGATAATGCCCTGACGGCAGTTGACGAAGACGCAGTTGCGAATCAGCCGCGTCCCGCCGGCGTTCATGGTCAATCCGCCGCAGCGGTTTTCCCAGCCGGGCGCGCTGCCGAGATAGTCGAAAAACCAGCAGCGCTCGACGATAGCATCCGAGTTGTCCAGGTCCAGGCCATCGTCCATATCGGAGCCGAGAAATAAACAATCATGGACCCACACCTTGAATCCTTGGCCTTCGAGGTCGGCGCCGTCGAACCGTCCTTTGCGGAAAGCAAACACACAGGAATCCAAATTGACCCACGAATAATAGCTGGTCACGCCTTGGCCGCCGCCGGTGCCGGGAATTTCATCTCCGCCCGTGCCGAAGTAACATCGCCGCAGAGTGGCCGTACTCCCTTCGGCAACATAGACGCAGTCTCCGATGAAATAACGAAAGGCACAATCTTCGACCAGCAAACGCGTATTGTGTACGGAGACGACCCCCAAAGCGCTGGTGGTCGGCCGCAAACCGTTGCCGTAGTCGAACTCGCAATGGCGAAAACGATTTTCGCCTGTGGCACTGGTCAGCTCAATTTTCCCCCAGCGCCCAATGCCGTTGCGGTGGCCGGTCCGTGTGAAATGAATGGGCGCCGAGGCCGAGCCGTCGGCCACCAGCCGGCCAAAAACAAAAATCGAAGCATCCGGCGCCAGGGAGACTGTTGTGCCTGCACCGATGCGCAGCGTCGCCCCTCGGCGAACAAACACATCGCCGCCAATGGCTTGCGGGCCCGTCCACAGGGTGTTTGTGGTGATTTCGAGTGCAAAAAGTGGGGTTGCCGTCAGGCCGATAAAAAGCAATCCAAATAAAGTCCGCACGTCCACCTCTGCGTTGTGCTTTCCCTCCAGAAAAACGCTCTAAATAGAAAGATATATTTCCGATACCCGAATGTCAACACCCATCACGCGCAAGAGCACACAAAGCAGAATCCCCATGTTTTTGTTGACGGTGCGATGTGAAAACTCCAGACAGACTCTCAGTGTAACCATGGATTTCCAAGGAGAGCGTCAAAATGGTTTGCCCCTTGATGATGCCTCGAATCTGTGCCAAATGCTTCCTCATCGCGGTTCTCGTTTGCCTGAGATCCAATGCCCTGTCGGCTCAGCCCGAATCGCCTGCCGCCTCGCCGGTGCTGTCCGCCCAGAAAAGCGACGATGCCATTGCCGTCACGGTTGGCGGAAAGCCGTTCACCACCTACCGCTTTGCCAACGGGCAGAAGTATCCCTATTTCTTTCCCGTGTGCGGTCCGCGTTCCGACCGCTCGCTGACAACGGAATCATCGGAACCGTGGCCGCATCATCACTCGCTGTTTTTCGGCTGCGACAAAGTGAATAAATGGAACTTCTGGCAGGACGCCAACGAGCGCGGGCAGATTGTCTCGCGCGGACCTGTTCTTCTGGAAAGCGGCCCTGCGCGCGTGCGGATCGAGGATACGTGCGACTGGCGTCCCCCGGCGCCGCACTCGCCGGTCTTTACAGAGCGCCGCGAAATTACCATTTCCGCACCGTCCGACAGTCTCCGTTTCATTGATTTCAAAATAACGCTTTTGGCCAATGAAGACGTAAAGATCGAAAAGACCAATCATTCGCTGTTTGCTGTGCGCATGGCGCGGCACCTCGGCGCCGATCGGACGGGCACCATGGTTAACGCCGAAGGACTCAAAGGCGAAAAGGCAACGTTCGGCAAAAAGTCCGCCTGGATGGACTACTACGGCGACAATGGCGCCGGTATCGAGGGCATCGCCATTTTCGATCATCCTTCCAACCCCTGGTTTCCCTGCGAATGGTTCACGCGCGACTATGGCTTCATTTCGCCTACCCCGATGAACTGGCTTGACGAAAAGGGGTTTCAGATGAAGCGGGGCGAAACCCTGACATTGCGCTATCGTGTCGTCGTTCATGCGGGCGATCCTGCCCAGGCGCGCCTTGCACAACTGTTCAAGCAATGGGAGACAGCCAGATGAAGGAAAAGTGAAAGGTAAACGGTAAGACGGAGGAGTAAGAAGTTGGAGGGAATAACTCCGACGTGAAAAGGAATTTGGCCGATGGAATGATCGGGTGAACTTTTTTAGCATTCCGAAGGGCGCACATCACAAAGCTGCAATTCCACGCGCGGCGAGCCGCCCCACTCGCTGATTACCGGCCGAAAGGCCAAGTCTATCGGCCCGCCGATCTGCCGCAAATCCTCCAACCGGCCGCCCAAACCGAACCCAATCACGTCGAAATCCTGATGACCTGCCGCCACGGCCAGTTTCAAGTGGTTGGCGCCGACAATGCGGGGCTCGCGCACAATGTCTGCGCCCAGCAGCGCAAACACCGGCTTGGGATTGCCGTAACCGCAGGGTTCGAGCGCTTGTAAGTCCTCTACCGCATCCACGGTCAGATCCTCGCCCTCGCAGACGGCGTCAATAGCCAGTTCCTCGACGGCCTCGCCCGCCGTTTCCTCGGCGATGGCGTTGAGCCGTTGGCGCAAAGCGCTGACATGCTCGACAGGGAGCGAAAGCCCCGCGGCCTGCGCATGGCCGCCGAAGCTGGTCAACAGGTCGCTGCACCGGCTCAGCGCCGCGTGAATATCCAGACCGGGCACGCTGCGGGCCGAGCCGCGAACCACGCCGTCGGACTCCGACAGCGCCAGCACCGGCCGTCCAAAATGATCGCTGAGTTTCGAGGCCACAATGCCGATGACGCCGAGATGCCACTGCCGCCCGAGCACCACATACACCAGATCGTGCTCCAGATTGCATTGCTGGGGGATGAGTTGAAGGCCCTCGTCGAAAATCTTGCGTTCGACGGCGCGCCGCCGGTCGTTCAGTTCATCCAATTGATGGGCCAGCTCTATTGCCCGCTGCGGGTCGGAAGTCAATAGAAGTTCCACGGCCAGCGAGGCGTGTTCCGTCCGTCCGGCAGCGTTGATCCGAGGCGCGAGCGAGTAGGTAATCGCTTCGGCTGCAAGGGGACCGGAGTGGAGCTCGCAAATCGAAAGCAACGCTGCCAGGCCGGGACTGTCGGTCTGCTCCAGTCGCTGAAGTCCCGCCCGAACCAACGCCCGATTTTCCCCCGTCAGCGGCACGACGTCTGCTACCGTTCCAAGGGCGACAATATCCAAAACCGACATCAGAAACGCGCGCCCTTCGCTCTCCTCGACATTCATCTGTCGGAGTATGGCGTGCGCTAGTTTGAAGGCCACGCCGACCCCCGATAGGTGCGAAAAGCCGTAGGGGCAATCGGACCGGTTGGGATTGACCACAGCGCACGCGCACGGCAGGTTCGGCCCCGGCAAGTGATGGTCGGTAATCACACAATCCATTCCAAGCGCCCGGGCATGGGCCACTTCGTCCACCGACGAAATGCCGTTGTCCACGGTCACCAGCAACCGCACGCCCCGTCGGACCAGCACATCCAGCGCATCGCAGCTGAGGCCATAGCCTTCATCCACGCGGTGGGGGATATAAAAAATCGGATCAGCGCCCAGCCACCGAAGCAGCCGCAGGAGCAACACCGTCGCGGTGATGCCGTCCACGTCATAGTCGCCGAAAATGCCGATGGGTTCTTGACGGCGGACAGCCTCGGCAATGCGCTCAGCGGCCGGAGCCATGTCCTTGAGGCCGAACGGATCGCCCACGCAATCCGAAAGACGGGCGTCGAGAAATTTGCGAGCGGCCTGGGGCGTGGTGATTCCGCGGCCCGCCAGTGTTCGGGCCAGAAGCGGCGAAAGCGATGCGTCGCACTCCAGACGGTGCAAAGCAGACTTGTCGGCACGGGCAATAGCCCAGCGCCGGACAATGTCGTGGGGCCTTTGTCCTGCGAGCGCCATGGGGTTCCGCAATCACGAGAATGGGGTCAGTGCGCGATGAAGGAAAGGCCGGATGACTTTCAATTACTTCCCAACGCACGAGAGGTTTCTACCTGCCTCAAACTGCGCTGTCGAATAGTTTTTTTGGCGAAGGGAGAAGAATCCAACGAGGTAATTGTATTATCGAAACAGGCACGCCGAACAATTCATGCTCGGCTGGAAAACGGCCCTTTCAAACACAACAGGTCTGTCCGCGTCTTTCCGCCCTCCGTGATCCGAGCCAGCGTATAAACCGAACCGTCCTTGCCGATAGCGATCGAGTTCACGTAGGTCGGCCGGTCGCCGTTCTCATAGAAAATCGGCCCATGATCGCGGTAAGTCTCCGTCGGAATATGATACGTGATCAGATGGAGGTTTTCCATCCCTTTCGACTCGCCCATGGCCGTTTTGGCCTTCCCGGTTACCCGCTTGCCGTCAATATAGACCGGTCCGCCCGTCAGATAGTGAATCGTCTCGTTGTCAGGGCCGAGCGCAAAGCCCAAGTAGCCATAGCTGAACTGATCGAACATGCCGCTGCGTTTGGACGGCAGGGAGGTGATGCGCTCGAGCACCTCGACGCGAACAGCCCGCGGGTCGAATCGAAACAGATAGCCCGAGTTGCCGTGAACGCCATAGATAACGTTCTCGGTCGGATGCCAGAATGTCTGCCGCCAATTATAGCCCATGTGGCCGGGCGAAGTCGGGTCGTAAAGGCCGAAGTAGTCTTTCCGCAAGTCGTCGCCCTCGACTTTTTCGATGGCGTCTTTATCGCGGCGGTATCGGAGAATATCGCCGTCGCCGATGGTAAAATAGCAAGCGCCGTCGCGGGGGTCCACCACAAGCGACCGGCAGATGGTTCGGTACTGGTCGCCCTTTCCGTTTTCGCCAAGGCGGGATGTAGGGCCGAGGTTTTTGACTTTCTTGCCGCTGTCCAGGTCGGTGTAGATGAACAGCCCGGTCGGCCACGTAAGGCCAAAGAGCCGTCCGCGCCGTGTGTCCATGGTCATCGAGAGAATCCCCTCGCCGTTGGGAGCCAGGCCTAATTCCTCGTACCTGCTGCTCTTCATGTCATAGGCTAAGAAGTGGCCGCCGGGATAGGGTTTGAATCCCGCCGGCGGAATGCCGATCTTCTCCATGCCGTCTATGATGGAGTAGTAGCCGACATGGGTGGCGAAATAGAGTTTGCCGTTGGCTTCGACGAAATTGACGTGAGACTTTCCCTGAACAATTGCTTTCAAATCCTTTTCGCCGCAAGCCTCTGTCAGATCACCGCAATAGCTGATTTTGTCCGTTGCTGGATCGTAAGCATACATCTTGGCGCCGATCTCATGAGACTCCGACGAAAGGACGTAGTAGATCTTGCCGTCGCTGCCCGTCCCCATGCCATTGTAGGTGTCGTGAGCGAGGGCAAAGCCGGAATTGAAGGTGCGGGCAATAAGTTTGCCGGCCGGTGGTCTTTCGGCCGGCGGTTGCTTTGCCGTTCGGCCGGTCTTATCGCTGGTTGCGGCTTTGTCCCGCCGCCGAAGCTTGTCCGCCGGTCGTGCAGCCAAAAGAACCGACGAGAGAGCGGTTGCACAGAATACTCGACGCGAGGGTTTCATGGGAAGGATCGCCTCCGTTGGGTTTCTGAAACACTGCGTGATCCCTTGCAGGTTATTTTCTCGGCGCTTCGGTCTGCCGCGCCAGTTCGACGCCCTTGGTGGTGATGTAATACTTGGCCAACATATTGGGCTTCTCCCAGGACGGCAGGGTCCTGGGGTTCTTGACGTAGCTCAAAAACGCCTCGGCCAGCATGGCAAAATGCGCCTCGTGGCCCGCGCGATATTTGTCGGGAATCACCACGCGGATACGTGCTCCCTGGTCTTCGGCGGCCAGGTCAGGCCAGACCTCTTTCATGGACGCCAGCTTTTTTCGAACAGCGTCGAGAATAGCCGCTTTTTCCACCGCGCGATTCGGAATGACATAGACTTCCGGGATAAACTTCTCTTCCTTTCCCTGCCGCACTTCTATCCGCGACTTGCTCCCGCGAACATAGCCGGTCTCCGTATCCCCCTCTCCCGGCGCAGTCGCCTCATACTTCCAGATAATGTCCAGACGCGTGTGGATACCGCCGATGGTGAAATTCACCGTATTGTTGCAATAGTAGTCGAACCGGTCGTTCTTCACAAAGGGCTTGAGGTTGTCGGGAAAATCGGCCGCGCCGGTCACACGCTGAAACTCTTCTTTGGTCAGCGTCACCGGCCAGTGGCGCGCGGCCAAAGTCCGGATGTCTTTTTGCCAGTCTATGGCCTGATTCGGAAAGACCATCCACAGAACCATGTCGGCCAGATGGGTGCCGAGATCGCTCAATCCCTCGCCTTGTTGATAGGTGTCGAAGAAATAGACTGGGCGCAAGTTGGGCGCACCCGCCACCAGTTTCATCAGGTAGTGGGTGCTTTGGAAATGAATGGCGGGGTCGTCGAGCGAACCAGTGGAAAGCGTGCCGAGAATGTTCGGGTCATTGATTAAGAAATGGTGGATAACATTCTTGATTTCAAACCGCTGCGTCATGCCATCATAGGCGATGACGCCTCGCTTTTCCGCCTCGTTCAGGACGGCCTCGACATGCGGCAGGTCGGCACTGTCGAGGATCCACGGCTTGTCGCCAAGGACATGCAGACCGGCATCCACACAGGCCCGAATCTTTTCAATCTTGCCCCGACCGCGCCCGGACAGAATGACGGCATCGCCACGTCGGTCGGCGATCATACGCTCCAAATAGTCAGGCGCCGCGTAGATTTCCAACTCCCACTGCGTAGGGTTCTCCTTTCGCGTGTTGAAACCGACTATCCGGTTGAGGTGGAGAATCAGGTCCGTTCCGAACGGAGCATAAACAAAAATCCGTTTCGAAACTCCGGGCAGCATCGTTTTGTGAAACAACGCCGCATGAAAGTGCCCAGGATCGAGCGTGATCAGGCGCAGTTCAGCTGGAGGTTTCGCTTCTTCGGCCGGACCGCCGCCGGCTAGCCGGACAGTCAACACCAAGGCGCAAATCAGCGCCGGAACCCATCTGCCAATCATCGCTTATCCTTTCGCTTTTTTGGCCAAATCTCCTGCATGCGCTTTGATTTTGATGATTGCCTCGGCGATCTGATCCATATCGCTGCGAGGCCCCAACAGCATGTTCTGCGTGAACCAGACAGCCTCGGTGGTCAAGCGGTCGTTTTCCGGACATTTGTTGCGGGCTTCCCACTGCGCCACGCGTTCGCGGGAGAAGATTCTTTGCCCGCCGCGGCTGGTCAGAGCGTTCTTGATGAACGGCTCTTCGTTGAGTTTGCCGTAGCCGCCGCTGCAATTGATGCCTTCCGCTTCGAGCGCGCGCATGAATTGAGCGCGAGTCAGACCGCCGCCGAACTCGTCCTGCTTGTAGCGGAACATGTAGAGATGATAGGCGTTGCGGGTGGTGCCTTCGTATTGCTTTTCGGGCAGAATTCCGGGGATTTTGCTGAGCAGCGAGGTCAGATACTCGGCATTCTCGCTCCGCGTCTTCGCCTGCGCTTCCAACCGCGGTAGTTGAGCCAGAAGCATGGCCGCCTGGAATTCGGTCATGCGCAAATTCAGACCGTGCGAGGTATAGGTGAATGTATAGCCTGTGGACTTGCGGCCCCGGCCATTGTTGTGAAACGCATAGCACTTTTCCATCAACTCCTCGTCATTGCTGATGATCGCGCCGCCCTCGCCGCAATTCAGGTTTTTCGTCGCCTGAAAACTAAAGGCGCCAGTGTCTCCGTAACTGCCCGCCTTTCGTCCCTTCCACTCGGCCAAATGCGACTGGCAGGTGTCCTCGACCACCGGTATCTTGTGCTTCTTCGCAATCGCAAGAATGGCATCCAGATTCGCCACATTGCCCCCCAGATGCACCGGCATGATGGCCTTCGTATGCTCGGTAATTGCCGCCTCAATTTTGCGGTGGTCTATCTGGAACGTTTCGGGGTCCGTGTCCACGAACACTGGCATGGCGTTGAGCGCAAGAACGACATTGACGCAGGCCACAAAGGTGTATGGCGGGAGAATTACCTCGTCGCCCGGCTGCACGCCAAAAGCCATCAGCGATGTCAAAAGCGCACTGGTGCCGCCATTGGTGGCCAGACACGCCTTTGTTCCCGTCAGCCGCGCATACTCTTCCTCGAACCGCGGTACCATTTTGCCGACCCGATTCCATTTGCCCGACTGGACGGCCTCGACCATGAGCTTTTCGTCCGATTTGTCGAACACCGGCCATGACGGAAATTTGGCCGTGCGGACAGGCTTACCTCCCAACAATGCGGGCTTTGCAGGTGCTGCCACGCCTGTGCTTCTAATGGTCAATCCCACTCCGGCCGCCCCCGCAGCGGTCGAGAGAAACCGACGGCGTGTAACTTCGTTGCGCATGGTTGTCCTCCTCATACTGAACACAAGCAGTTTATACGAAACATGAATGATCTCAATAACCTGTCCGACTTGTCCGACCCGCCCGACTATAGCTGCCTCAGCATCGCATGGACCTTCCCCACAATCACTTCCTCGACTTCCGGCGCAAATGGACCCGGCTGCACATAATACACCATCGCACCCCCGCCCTCATAGCCGCCTTCCTCGACAATCCGGCGGGACGGGATATACGCAAATACCTCGTTGCAATAGCCGGCCACCCACGTCCGTTCCGCCCCCAACTCCCGTTTCAGCCGGAGCGCATAATCCACAACCACCTCGCCTGCAAGGACAATCATCGTCAGACCGTCCCCGAATTGCCACACTTGAATCGGATAGGGATACGAGGCGGGCAGGCGGCCGTCGCGATCCAGTTGCTTGAGCATTTCTTTGGCCTGCCACTGCTTGTAGATATCAGCGTCCTTCAATTGCTTTTCCCACGCTTCGCGCGGCGGGTGCGGGGCAAATGGAATATCCACGCGGGCGAAGGCGGGTCTGAGCGGGCCGCGTATCGCCTGCATCCGCTTGCTCATCGTCTGATTGACTGCCGCCGCCAGTTGCCGGCCGTACTCCTGCGCCTGCTCGACGGTTCCGCGCGGGTTGGGATTGATGTCGCCGCCGCAGCCCATTATGAATAGCGCCGTTGCCTCCGGATGATCCTTCTCCAACGCATCCTGGGCAAATCCCGCGTAATCGCCGTGAAACTGATAAATGGTTCCGCCGAGCGTCGTGTTGTGGCATGCATAGCCGAATACGACGGCGCGAAGGCCGCCCGACGGGGATTCGACACGCAAGACCGGCACATCAGGGTCCACGGGGCCGTTGGGATTTACGCCAATGCGATAGGAGCCCTCCTTAGTTTTTTCTCGGCGGTTGATGCCGAACGTCGCGCGCCCGCAACCAAAGGCCAACTTTGCGGGCTGCAAATCGCCGAGCGCGCGGCCCACCGCAGATACCACTTTGTCTTCCAGTTCCGCCGTATATTTTCGAATTTCATTCCATTGCTCAGGGGTAACGCGCGGCCCATAAAGCGGCCCCACGGGATCGTGCAGGGCAGGCCCGCCATGCGTATGGCTCGAGGCCAGGAGCAACCGCGAGCGCGGCACATGGTATTTCTTTTCGATCTTGTCCGAAAGGCTTCGGTTCACCGGCGGAGGAAAACCCAGAATGTCGCTGGCGACCAAAACGGCCCGCGCACCGGTTTCGTCTTCGAGTGCAAGAGCTCGCACATACAGATCGCACAGCACGCCTTCGGACGGCTTCGTGCGCGCCCCATAGCCGGTCATCCATACCGAACGCGCCGGCGTGATTTTCTCTTTGGCCGTGCCTGCTCTCCATGTGCGGGGCGGGACTGAGGGCGTTTCGAACCATTTGCCTCTCCGCCCCTCGGCGCATGCTCCGGCAACAGCAAGGCCCAGTCCAGAGGCCGTGCTTTGAACCAGAAATCTTCGGCGTGTGGTTTTGTTCTTCATAGTTGGTTTCTCTCTCAAGGTTTCTGCCGCAGCAGTGCTTGCGCGCTTTGACTGCGGGAAAAACTTACGACACAGCGGTTCGGTTTTTCCAAGTGTTTTTTTTCTCGTTAGCCCAAAGCGCTGCCTTGGAAACAGTGCCATCCCCGCTCGAGAACCCCTGAAAGGTCACCTTAGTTTTGCCCGCCATGAACACAATCGCGCCGCCACAATTTCGTCTCGAAACTCGCGGCGACTGCGATCCCGGCCCTGTTCTCATCCTTTTCCTGCAGTTTGGTGAATCCGCTGCCGGACCGGTCTTTGGTCAAAGATTCGCCGTTTTCGGGTTGAAACAAAGTTTCCTGTCTGCGAAATCTCAATGCACCAAAAGCATCTAAGGCGCTTTTGGCTATGGCCAGAAAGGTCGAAAGACAACCCATTACATTTCCGGCGGGGCCATTGAGGAGAGCGAAAATGAACGACAGCAATCTCAGCCGTCGCGATCTGATCAGACTGGTCGGGCTCACTGCCGCGTCGTCGGTGTCGCCTCCACGATTCGCGGCGATGGCAGGGCCGTCTACCAGAGCGGATTTCGAAAAGCTCGTTCCGGCAGACAAGAAACTTCATCCGCAATGGCTGGCTTCGCTTACGGCAAGAGGCGAACCGGAAGTCTACCGCGGGAAAGAACTGGAACTCATCGGGATGCCCATCGGCGGCATCTGCGCCGGACAGCTTTATCTGGGCGGCGACGGCAAACTCTGGCACTGGGATATCTTCAACAAGCTCATGCACACCGGCGCGGAGCATTACGCCAAACCGATGACGCCCGAATCGCCGCTGCAACAGCGGTTCGAGCTGATCATCGGCGGCAAGCGGCGAACGCTTGACCGGCATGGATTCAGCGACATCCGCTTTCGCGGCGAGTATCCGATTGGCCGCGTCGAATATCGGGCCGACGATGTGGCGGTGACGCTCGAGGCGTTTTCACCGTTCATCCCGCTCAACACCGACGACTCGAGCCTGCCGGCAACGGTGATGCAGTTCACGGTGAAGAACCTTGCGCGCCAGCCGATCGAAGCAACGCTTGCCGCCTCGCTCGAAAACGTCGTGGGACGTTCAACCCATGCGGTGCAACGCAGCCGAGCGATTCATGGAACAAATTTCACTGTTCTTGAATTTTCCGCCGTGGAGCCCTCCGAGACCGAAACGCCGCCGCAGCCCGACATCGTGTTCGAGGACTGGAACAAAGAGACGTACGAGGGTTGGAAAGTCGAAGGCACGGCGTTCGGCTCCGGACCGATCAGGAAATCGGCGATGCCGACGTATCAGGGTGACGTCGGCGGCGATACCGAACGCGTTGCCAATTCGCACGCTTGCGCCCCCGGCGAAAATGTCCGGGAGAAGGACGACCTGCTGGGCAAGCTGACGAGCCGACCGTTCATCATCGAGCGCAATTTCATCTCGTTCTGGATCGGCGGCGGCAGGCACGCCGGCACAACTTGTTTGAATCTGGTCGTCGGCGGAAAAGTCGTGCAAAGCGCGACCGGCAAGAACGACAACAAGATGACGTTGCAGAGCTTCGATGTGCGGGCATTCAAAGGCAAACAAGCCGTTCTTGAGATTGTGGACAACCAAAAAGGAGGTTGGGGAAATATCGGCGTCGGCAAAATCACTTTCACCAATTCCAGCGCGGCACCGGTCAAGTTCGAGGATGCGCCCGACAACGGCACAATGGGCCTGGCGTTGCTCGGTGCTCCTGCCGACGTTGCTGAAACGCACGAAACAGTCGGCACAATCGGACGCACGCTCAGACTCGCCCCGGGCGAATCGGCCACGGCGACATTTGTCGTGACGTGGTATTTCCCGAACCTGCGAATTCCAGGCGTGGCGGACAAAGGCCGTTATTATGCCACGAAATTCGATTCGGCGTTGGCTGTAGCGCGATACGTCGCCGACAACTTTGAACGGTTGGCGTCCGAGACGCGGCTGTGGCGCGACACATGGTATGACTCGACATTGCCCTACTGGTTTTTGGATCGCACCTTTCTCAACGCCTCGACGCTGGCCACCTCGACCTGTCACCGCTTCGCCTCCGGACGTTTCTGGGCGTGGGAGGGCGTCGGCTGTTGCCCCGGCACCTGCACACATGTCTGGCACTACGCGCACGCCGTGGCACGCTTGTTTCCCGAACTGGAGCGGATTCTGCGGGAACGAACCGACTTCGGGCTGGCGATGCAACCGGACGGCGCGATCCGGTTTCGCGGCGAAAACAATAAAATCCCTGCCGTGGACGGTCAGGCCGGCGTGATCCTGCGGACGCTGCGCGAGCATCAGATGTCGGCCAACGACGCGTTTTTGAAAAGCGTCTGGCCTGCCGTCAAACGCGCAACCGAGTGGTTGATCCGCAAAGACGACAACGGCGACGGCGTCATCGAAAGCAACCAGCACAACACTCTGGATGCGGACTGGTACGGTGCGGTGGCCTGGCTGAGCGGGCTATATCTGGCGGCGTTGCGCGCCGCCGAGGAAATGGCGCGGGAGGTCGGCGATAAAGACTTTGCGCAGCGCTGTCGGAAAATTTTCGACACGGGCCGGAAGCGGTTCCTGGAATTGTTCGACGGCGAATACTTCATCAACCGGCCCGACCCGAACCGGCCGGACACCATCAACTCCGGCACGGGCTGCCTGATTGATCAGGTTTTCGGCCAGTCGTGGGCATGGCAGGTCGGCCTGGGTCGCGTATTGCCCGAAAAGGAGACGCGCTCAGCACTGCGGGCGCTTTGGAAATACAACTTCACACCGGATGTCGGCCCCTATCGCGAGGTTTACAAGCCGGGTCGCTGGTATGCGATGCCCGGCGAAGCCGGACTGCTGATGTGCACGTTCCCGCGCACCGATTGGGACTACGACAAGGCCAGGGGTGCAAAAGACACCGGACCGGCCGGCTACTTCAACGAGTGCATGAACGGCTTCGAGTATCAGGTCGCCGGCCACATGATTTGGGAAGGAATGGTCGCCGAAGGACTCGCCGTTGCGCGCGCTGTGCACGATCGTTATCATCCGTCGCGCCGCAACCCGTATAACGAGGTCGAATGCGGCGATCACTACGCCCGCTCGATGGCCAGCTACGGCGTGTTTCTGGCCGCCTGCGGCTTCGAGTATCACGGCCCGAAAGGCCGCATCGGATTCGCGCCGCGTCTGACGCCGCAAAACTTCCGGGCGGCTTTTACGGCAGCCGAAGGTTGGGGAACCTTCAGTCAAAAACAAGCAGAAAAAATGATGGAAGCAAAACTGACGGTGAAGTGGGGACGGTTGCGGCTGAAGACGATCGGGTTGCGAACACCGCTGGCGGCCGAGAATATTCGCGTTACGATGGACGGCAAACCGGTTCGCACGACATTGCAGCACTCCGGGGACCAGCTGTGGATCACGCTTGAACGGGACATCGTTATAACAGCAGGCAA
>JADFCW010000167.1 GCA_017161705.1 Candidatus Sumerlaeota bacterium
CCAGTGGACTTTGTAGAAACGCGCGACCTGCCGACCGACGCGATCCCGGGGCGCTGGCTGACCTCGAGCAACATCGCGCTGTAGGCGCTGCAAGCCGCTGACTCTGCGGGGTCGGCGCAGCGGACTGCTGCATCAGGACGACGGCCGAAACGATGTTCGTTTTTTCCTTTTGCGTTTTGGGTTTTTCCATGATTCCACTTCCAGCGACTCTTTGAGCGAAAGGAGAAAGGAGAGATGCGCACGACCAACCGTCGCTGGTTTTTTGGTCAGACCATGAGCGCCGCTGTGGGCGCGTGCGCGCTGGCCGCCTCCGGTCCGGCGCCCAAAAAAGCGTCGCCCAACGAGCGCGTAGTGCTCGGCTGTATGGGAGTGGGCGGGCGCGGCACCGCCCTGGCGCGCGCGTTTGCCTCGATGGCTGAGTGCGAGATAGCCTGGATTTGCGACGCTGAGATTTCGGCCGCGGAAAAAGCGGCCAAAATTGTTGCCGATCTTCAAAACAAGGAACCCAAAGTTACCGACGATTTCCGCCGCATGCTGGATGACCAATCGGTCCATGCCATCATTAACGCCACACCCGACCACTGGCACGCTCCCGGAACTATCTTCGCCTGCCAGGCCGGCAAGGATGTCTATGTCGAAAAGCCGGCATCGTATTGCATTTGGGAGGGGCGCAAGATGGTCGAGGCCGCGCGGAAATACAACCGCGTAGTGCAGCTGGGCACGCAGACCCGGAGCGCCCCTTACGCCATTCATGCCGTCGAATACTGCCGGTCGGGCAAGCTGGGCGACATCCATCTTGTGCGTGTGATCAACATGAAAAGCCGGCCGCCGGTCAAAAGTGTTCCCGACAGCGAGCCGCCCAAGGGCTTCAACTATGATCTGTGGCTAGGCCCTGCTCCCCTGCGTCCTTACAACCGCGCGCGCGTCAACAACTGGAACTGGTATTGGGACTACTCGGGCGGCGACATCGTCAACGACGGCGTCCACCAGATGGACCTCGGCCATTGGGTTATTGGGCAGCCGTATCCCAAAGCGGTCGCCACGTCCGGCGCACGCTTCGCCATCAAGGACGAAGCGGACGATCCCGACACGCAGCTTGTCACTTACGAATATGACAATCTGATTCTAGAGTTTTCGCTCACGATGTGGACGCCCTACATCAAGAAGACGCCCATGGACATGCGCGACCGCGATGCGCTGCCCCGCGACTGGAACGAGAACGCCACGCGCGTTGAGGTCTATGGCACCAAGGGAATGATGATGTTTGGACGCCACGGCGACGGCTGGCAGGTGTTCGATGACTCCTGGTCCGGCAAGCCGTTTGAATACGGCAGGCAGGGAAGCGATGCGCATTTCGCCAATTTCATCGAGTGCGTCAAGACCCGCAAACGCCCCAACGCCGACATCGAAGAGGGTCACTTGTCCACGCTCCTTTGCCATCTGGGCAACATCTCGTATCGCGTGGGCAACCGGCGTTTGCTTTTCGACGGAAAGACGGAGCGGTTTGTGAACGACGAGGAAGCCAACCGGTTGCTCCGGCGGCCTGTGTATCGCGAGCCGTACGGGATTCCTGAAACTGTATAAAGCCGCGCCAGACAAGGCTTGGCCTCGAGCACACAGACAAGTATTTCGGCCATGGGGGTGTCAAGGTTCCGCCCCGACCCAATAGGGATCGCTCAGGCCGATCGTAAGAACTGCCGATGCGAGCGATTCGAAGGATCAGTCCATTTTCCCGTTTCACGTTCCCTACAGCGTTGCCGTGTTCACCGGCATGCCGAGCAGCTTGAGGCAGGCAAACAGCATCATCTTGTGGTTGGTAAAGTTTTTTCCGTGGATCACTCCTGCACGCGCACCACAGCCTTGACTACGCCATCCTCGTAGTTGTTGGCCACAATGTAGGCGCGTTCGGCTTCGGCGAAGGGGAAACGGTGAGTGATCAGCCGTTCGGCTTCGAATTCTCCTCGAGCCAAGAGCGCAATCGCGCGTTTCAGTGTCGCCCGCGACCGTCGCACCACATAGACGGTCAGGCCCTTGCGCCGCGAGGTGCCGGCCGAAAACATCACCCGGTCGCCGACCGGTATCCCTACCACGAACACTTTTCCGGCCTGCGATGCCAACTCGGCCGAGAGGGCGGGTGAATCGTCCGTGCCCGCTGCCTCGAACACATACTCGACCATGCGGCCGCGCGTCAGATCGCACAACGCCTCGACCGGATTTTGGCGGTCCACATGAATGGCCGCCGCAGCGCCCAACTCGAGTGCAAGGTCCAGCCGCCATTGCAGCCGGTCAAAAACATAGATGGGCGCCATCCCCGCCGCGCGTGCTGCCTGCAAGATGGACAAGCCCACCGGCCCGCAGCCGACAACGGCCGCCGGCGTCTCCAGAACCGGCCGCGCTAGGTCCAGAACATGCACACCGATGGCCAGCGGCTCCAGCAGCGCGCCCGCATCGTCGGATATGGACTCGGGCAGCGGAATCACAAATTCTGCCGGGTGGGTCATATACTGCCGCAGCGCGCCGTCGAACGGCGGGGTTCCGTGAAACTCGATATGGGGACACAAATTCACGTCGCCCGTCCGGCACCACTGGCACTGGCCGCAAAAGACGCCCGGCTCGACGGCCACGCGGCGGCCTTCGAGCGCAGGGTCTACATCGGGGCCCAGCGCGATGATGCGGGCCGAAAATTCATGACCGAGAACATGCGGCGACTCGATCCGCGTGTCGCCGATTCGTCCATCGTTGTAGTAGTCGAGATCGGAGCGGCAAACGCCGACCGAACGAATTTCGAGCAACACTTCACCGGGGCGCGGTTGCGGCACCGCTTCGTTGTGAAATCGGAAATCTTTCGCGCCATGCAGCCGCAGGGTACGATTTGAGGCTCGCAAGATCGGGTTTCCTTTCTGCTTCGATTTGGCCAAACATCGGTTTTCAACTTCCGAAAAGCATTGCAGGCGGTCAAGAGGTAGTTCCACGATTGGACGGCGGCAGGGACGGGATACTGGCCATGTTTAACATCGTTCTGGTGCATCCGCAAATTCCGCCGAACACGGGGCAGATTGCGCGATTGTGCGCTGCCACGGGCGCAGTGTTGCATCTGGTCCGGCCCCTGGGATTCCGCCTGGACGACCGCTCGCTGCGGCGCGCCGGCCTGGACTACTGGCACCGCGTCAACGTCCATGTTCATGTTTCTCTGGATGAATTTTGGAAAACTGCTGGCGATGCGCGCTGCTGGTTCTACTCGAAAACGGGGCTTTTCCGCTACGATCAAGTCCGCTATCAACCGGGCGACTGGCTGGTTTTCGGGAGCGAAACCAATGGTCTGCCGTCCGACGTGCTCGAGCGCTGCCGCGAGCGCACGGTGTTCCTGCCCATCCGACGCGGCGCCGTGCGCAGCCTCAATCTTGCCTCCTGTGTTTCCATTGCTCTCTACGAGGCGCTTCGCCAGACTGACTATGTATTGCCGGGCGACTCGGTCCCTGATTGACAGCCGCGCTGTCGCTGGATAGAAACCGTTGTGAAGTTTGGCGACAGGCCGCCGCCGTCGTCGAAAAAGGCCGGTCTATATCATGCCGTCACTGATCATTCTCGAAGGCGACCAACAAGGGCGCGTCATTGAACTGTCGGGGCAGCCGCTGGCCATCGGGCGCGATCCGGCGTCGGATTTCGTGCTCAGCGACGCCGATGTGTCGCGCCGCCATGCGGCGATCGAGTTTGCCAACGGCTTTTATTTCATCCGTGACCTCAGCAGCGAGAACGGAACTTTCGTCAACAACGTCCCCGTCGGCCGGGCGCTATTGCTCGATAGGGATGAGATCCGCATCGGCTCGATGCGCGCCATTTTCGTCGAAACCGTCGCGGCCGAAGATGTGCCGTCCTCGCTTCGCACACCGCCGGTGCTGGAACGCAGCGACGAGAGCGAAGACTTCTTCATTGATGCCGCCACCGAGGTTGTGCCCAAACCGGCGGAACCCGCCACCGAGGACTTGCAGCAAGCGTATGACCGGCTGAAAACGATCTACGCAATGATGCGAAGCGATGCGGCCTCCCGCCATCCCGCCGAGCGGATCGAGTCGGCTGTTGCGCTTGCGCGCAATGCCATCGAGGCCGACCGCCTGACGCTGATCGAGCAGGATGCTGCCGCGCCCGACGGCTGGCGCGTCCGATGCATGGCCACGGCCACGGGGGTTTCCAGCCGTAATCGCATTGCCATCAGCCGCACGGTGTTCGCCTATGTGGAAAAGGAGCGAAAACCTTTCTTCTGCTCGAATCCCCAGAGCGACCGCCGGGTTGGCGGGAGCGACAGCCTTCGCCAGTCGGGCATCCGGTCGGTCTTGTGCGTTCCGCTAATCGAGGGCGACCGCGTAGCCGGCTTTCTATATGCGGACAACTTCGTGTCGCGCGAACCATTCGGCAAGGAAGACCTCGACTTTGTGACAGCCGTGGGGAGCCTGATCATCGGATGGTTGCGTGAAGAACGCGCCGGCGGTGAGCAGAGCACCATCGGCGCCGGGGCGGTGTTGGCGCCGGTGGGCCGCCACACGTTTGTCACGCAGAATGCGCGCATGAAACAGATTTTGGAGGTCGTGCACAAAGTCGCGCGCAGCGATACCACCTTCCTGATCACGGGCGAAAGCGGCACGGGCAAGGAGTTGATTGCACGCATGGCGCATCTGGCCAGCCCGCGGGCGCGTGGTCCATTTGTGTGTGTCAACTGCGCGGCGTTGCCCGATACGCTGCTCGAAAGCGAGTTGTTCGGCCACGAAAAGGGTGCCTATACGGGCGCTGTGGCCGCGCGGGCGGGCAAGTTCGAGGCGGCGCGCGGCGGGACCATTTTTCTCGATGAGATCGGCGACATATCGCCCGCGGCACAGGCCAAGGTTCTGCGCGTGTTGCAGGAAAGGGAAATCGAACGCCTTGGCAGCAACCGCACCATTGCCGTGGACGTGCGCGTGATCGCCGCTACGAACAAGAACCTGGCCGAGGAGATTCTCGCCGGCCGCTTCCGCGAAGATCTGTTTTATCGCCTCAACGTCATCCGCATCGAGTTGCCGCCGTTGCGCGAGCGGCTCGACGACCTGCCGGCGCTGGTCGAGTTCTTCATCCAATCGGTCCGTAGCGAGTTGCACTCGCCTGTTCGGCGCGCCAGCCGCGAGGCGCTCGATGTGCTCGCGCGCTATTCGTGGCCGGGCAACGTTCGCGAACTGCGCAACGTTATCGAGCGGGCTGTCGTGCTGGGCAGCGACGAGGCAATCTGGCCGGACGATCTGCCGCCCGAAGTGCGCGGGGAAACCGGCCTGCCGCAGGGTCCGTTATCCTCAGCCGCAAGCAGCGAAGCTGCGGTGCTTCGCACGCTCGACGAGTGTGAACGCGAGCATATCCTCCGCGTCCTCACGTACACGGGCTGGAACAAAAAGCGTGCCGCCGAAATCCTTGGGATCAGCCGTTCCGCGCTCTATGAAAAAATTGCAACGTATAGCTTGGAAGCCACGTGATGCGGAGGAAAACGGCGCGGGCATAAGGGACTGCATGGGCAGAAAGGAGAAGTACCCCAGCCCATGTCTGCCCATGAAGTTCACTTGTTGCTGCCGTGTCCGGAGTGTCCGTGTTTCACGCCGCAGGGCCAGTGCCTTTTTCCATGACTGATCTGCTCGGACAGGAGATCGCGGGATTCCGGATTGTCCGCGAAATCGGACGCGGCGGCATGGGCGTGGTTTTCGAAGCCGAGCAAATCAGTCTGGGCCGTCCAGTCGCCTTGAAGATGCTTCACCCCGCGTTGACGGTGGACGGAGAGTTTCTGGGCCGCTTCGAGCGCGAGGCCCGGACGCTGGCGCGCCTTAACCACGAGAATATCGTCAATGTAATAGACTTTTTTTGCCACAACGGGCGCTGGTTCCTCGCGCTCGAGTTTGTCGAGGGCGAGACGCTGGCGCGGCGGCTGCGGCGCTGTGCCCGCCGCCGGCGTTTCTTTTCTGTCGCCGAGGCCGCCGTGGTAGTCTGGCAAGTCGCTCAAGCCCTTGCATTTTCCCATGGGCGCCAGATCATTCACCGCGACCTCAAGCCCGACAATATCATGCTGACGTCGCGCGGGCGCGCCAAGGTCATGGACTTCGGTATCGCCCGAATCGCCGAAGGCGCTTCCACGACCGAGGCGGGCATCCGCATCGGCACGCCCGACTACATGTCGCCCGAGCAGCTGCACGGCCGGCCTGTGGATGCTCGGTCGGATTTGTTTTCGCTGGGTGTCATTTTCTACGAAATGATCCTGGGCCGACGGCCCTTTTCCCAAAGCGCTCTGCTGCGCGCGGCGGAGACCGGACGGCTGGAACTGGTCTGGGACACTGCTCCGCTGATGGCGGGAAGCCAGCGGATTCAGCCTATCGTCGAGCGCCTTCTCCAACTCGATCCGGATGACCGATACGCGTCGGCAACCGATTTACTCAACGACATGCGGCAGCGGTTGGGTGCGGAATTTCTTGGCGACGAAGCCTGGACGCCGCCGCCGGTCCCGCCGACTGAAGACGCCGCGGTCAGCGAAGCGGCTCGACCGCCCGCCCGGGGGGGCCGTCCCGCCGCACGCCGCCGCTGGATTTGGCTGGCGGCCACTGCAGGCGTGGTTGTGATCTTGCTCGCTGTCTTTTGGCTTCACCAATGGGATCAATCCCGCCTGGAGACCCAACGGCGTGCGCTCGAAGCGCAAATGGCCAACTTTCAAGCGTTCATCGCCGACAGCCAGGGGCGTGTGACGGAGGCCGAGACACTTCTGCTGCGCGCCATTGACCTCGAGCCGACGGTCGCTCGTTACTGGCGCGACCTCGGCGACTATTACGTCAAATACGGCTATCCAGAGAAGGCTGTTTTCTACTATCGGAAAACGCTCGAACTCGATCCCGCTGACGACGAGACTTCGCGCCGCCTCAGGACGCTTCTGTCTGCTCCGCAATCCGATTAGCCCGTTCCCTCTAACGGAAATACGTCTTCCGCGGTGTCAGAATCGAAAATCAGTTGCGGCGGGACTCGGCTCTTCAATGACGGAAAACATTTGCGCAAAAAGAAAAGGCGCTGCGGGTCAGCGCCTTTTCATTTGCTCGCTGGGATCGGAAAACGAGTTACTTGGCCTGAGCCTCCTTGGCCTTCTTGCCACCCTTGCCAGCAGCTGCGCCTTTGCCGGCGCCGCCGCCCTTGCCGCCGCGCGCGACATTGCCCGTTGCCGCCCACTCGGTGCCGCGGGCAAACAACTGCATGACCGAGGGATTTTCGAGCGCCGGCACGTCATGACCGAAGCAGAAATGAAAAACGCGGCCCTTGCCGTAAGTCTTCGTGAAGACCAGCGGCTCGGTTTTCTTGCTCCAATCAGAGTCGGCGGTCGCCAGCACCTCGATGGGTTCCGTGCCGCTGAGTTTGGCATACAGCTCGTCGTCGGCCTCGAAATCCTTTATCCCGCGCGTGATCGGATGCTTGGGGTTGGCGATTTTAACCTGGAACTTGCCGCGCGGCCCGTGGCCCGAACGCTCTTCTTTGGGCAGCTGCGTATTCCACCATCGCCCAACCATCTTGTGCCACTCGTCCCAATCCTGCCACGACGCGCTCGACAGATGGAAGCAGACAAAGCCTTTGCCGTCGCGGACAAAACCCAGGAGATTTTCCTTGGCCTTGTCGCTGAGCGGCGGCTTGTCCGGCAGATAGTAGCAGTTCTGCACGATCACATCATAGGCCTTGAGACCGTCGGTGTTCTCGAGGATGCCCTGATTTTCGACCATATTCACGATGGCGACCTCGAACCGGCCGGTGTCCTCAAGAATCTTTTTTAATTGCGGCGATGTTTTGGTCCAGTCATGGGACTTCACATCGCTGCCGGTCAGAAGAAGCACTTTGATTTTCTTCGCCGGCTCGGCGGCCTGTCCTGCTCCGCAGAGGGCAAACGCCGCCAGCATGACAACTACCCGCATTCTTCTCATCGCTCTTCACCTCGTTGAGTTTTGGATGGGCCCGCATGGGCAAAGGGAAAATAGCACACGGTTTTCCGGCGAAGGCAAGATAAAAAGACGCGGGAAGCGAAAGGCTTGTACCTGTCAACCTTCTGGATAGGCCTCAGTGAGTTTCAGTGGATTTCGTCTCTTTCTTTTTTGATTTACAACCGGTTTCCAGATGGGTAGACAACTCTAAATTCATTGGGCGAAAGCGGCGGGGAAAGCCGCTTTTTGTCCTTCCTTCCAGGCGCGCTTACATTTCCCGACAAAGGGGTTTATGTTCTTTGCCCCGGCGTACAGATATCCATAAAATATTGATAATCGGCAGCGGGCCCATCGTCATCGGTCAGGCATGCGAGTTCGACTATTCCGGCACGCAGGGCTGCAAGGCGTTGCGCGCCGACGGCTACGAGGTGGTGCTGATCAACAGCAACCCGGCCACAATCATGACCGATACGGATTTCGGCGATCGCACGTATATCGAGCCGTTGACGCTGGAATTTGCCTCGCGGGTCATTGCAAAAGAGCGTCCCGACGCCCTGATCTCGACGCTCGGCGGCCAGACGGGTCTTAACCTTTCGATGGCGCTTCACGAGGCGGGGGTGCTCGAAAAATTCGGGGTCGAGATGCTCGGCGCCAAACCGGGAGCCATCGCGCGCGCCGAAGACCGCAAGCATTTTAAGGAGACAATGGAGGCCATCGGTCTGGATGTGCCCCGCAGCGGTTTTGCTTACAATATGAAAGACGCCGCGGCCTTGGTCGAGCGCATCGGGCTGCCGGCGATCGTCCGCCCGTCCTACACGCTGGGGGGAACGGGCGGCGGGGCAGCCTACAATATCGAGGAGTATTTGGAGATCGCCGAGCGCGGCATTCGCCTCAGCCCCATCGGCGAGATCATGGTCGAGGAGTCGGTGCTCGGGTGGAAGGAGTTCGAGCTCGAAGTGATGCGCGACCTCGCCGACAATTTCGTCGTCATCTGCTCGATCGAGAACCTCGATCCGATGGGCGTTCACACGGGCGACAGCATCACGGTCGCGCCCGCGCAGACGCTGACGGACAAGGAGTATCAGGCCATGCGCGACGATGCGGCGAAGATCATCCGCGCCATTGGCGTCGAGACCGGCGGCTCGAACATCCAATTTGCCGTCAATCCGGAGACAGGCCGGCGCGTGGTGATCGAGATGAATCCGCGGGTGTCGCGCTCGTCGGCGCTGGCGTCGAAGGCCACCGGATTTCCGATTGCCAAGATGGCAGCGAAGCTGGCGGTCGGCTACCGGCTTGATGAGATTCCCAATGACATTACGAAGAAAACGCCGGCCTGTTTCGAGCCGACCATTGACTATTGTGTGGTGAAAATCCCGCGATTTGCCTTCGAAAAATTCCCCGGCGCCCAGCCGGTCCTGGGCACGCAAATGAAGTCCGTGGGCGAGACGATGGCCATTGGGCGGACGTTCAAAGAGGCATTGCAAAAGGGCCTGCGGGGGCTGGAGATCGGGCGCGCGGGATTGGGCGCCGACGGCAAGGACAACCTAGATGCCTCGCGGCTCGAGTATTTTCTTCGCACGCCAAATCCCGACCGCATTTTCTACATCAAACACGCGCTGGCATCGGGCATGGCGATCGAGCAGGTCTATTCGCTGACCGCCATTGATCCGTGGTTTTTGCAAAACATCCTGGAAATTATTGAGTGCGAGAGGGAGTTGGAGAGCCGCTTGCCGAAGTTGCTTCAGAATTGGAGTCTGAACGCGGATGAAGCCCAGGTGCTTTCTCCTTGTGTGGATGCTTTGAGTGGGCAACAGTAGAACACTGCAGAACACAAGGGGGGATCATACAAGGGGAGTATGGAATGGCGGGCCACAAATCGCGGCATAGAGTATCCCCCCAAGCGGATAGCGCTGTTTTTCCCGGAGATAGAATGGCATGACAGCGTTGCGGACAGATACCCGTCTGAGTGAAGAATGGCGCAACCATCCTTGTCATGCCCTATGGCCGCATTGTTGAACATGAACGAAACACTCAAATCCGATCTCACCGCCCTCCTCCGCAAAGCCAAATCCTTCGGCTTCAGCGATCGGCAGTTGGCCCATCTTGTCAATCGCGCCCTTGGCGAAAAGCGATATGCGGAAAGCGACATCCGCAAGTTGCGCTATGACCTAGGAATCGAGGCTGTCTTCAAGGCCGTAGATACCTGCGCCGGCGAGTTCGAGGCCTGTACGCCCTACTACTACTCGACCTACGAACATGAAAATGAGTCGCAGCGCTCCGAGCGCCGCAAAGTTGTGATACTCGGCGGCGGACCCAACCGCATCGGCCAGGGCATCGAGTTCGACTATTGCTGCGTGCACGCCGTGATCGCCTTGCGCGAAGAAGGCTTCGAGGCGATCATGGTCAACAGCAACCCCGAGACCGTCTCGACCGACTATGACACGTCGGACAAGTTGTATTTCGAGCCGCTGACCGTCGAGGACGTGCTCAACATCCTGCGCGTCGAGCAGCCCGACGGCGTCATCGTGCAGTTCGGCGGCCAGACGCCGCTTTCGATCGCCGTACCGCTCGAGCGTGCCATCGCCGACGACCCGCAGCTCCGCGGTCGCATCAGAATCCTCGGCACCTCCCCCGACTCGATTGACCTTGCCGAAGACCGCAAGCGGTTCGGCGCGCTCCTCGACCGCCTCGAAATCCCCCAGCCGCCCAACGCGACCGGGCGAAATGTGGACGAGGTAATTGCGGCGGCCGATCGTATCGGCCTGCCCGTGCTGGTGCGCCCCAGTTATGTTCTCGGCGGGCGGGCGATGGTCATTGTGCGCGACCGCGATCAGCTGGCGCGATTTGCCACCGAGGCCATTCGCGTCAGCCCCGAGCATCCTGTTCTCATTGACAAGTTTCTCGAAGACGCGACCGAGATAGACGTGGACGCTCTAGGCGACGGCGAGCGCATAGTCATTGCGGCGATCATGGAACACATCGAGGAGGCGGGTATCCACAGCGGCGATAGCGCGTGCGTCATTCCGCCGCGGACGCTGTCGCGCGAGGTTATCGAGAAGGTTCGCACCTATACCCACAAGATCGGTCGGGCGCTCGACGTGCGCGGGTTGATGAACATCCAATACGCAGCCAAAGGCCAAGAAGTTTATGTACTGGAGGTCAATCCGCGCGCCAGCCGGACCGTGCCATTTGTCAGCAAGGCCATCGGCGTGCCGATGGCCAAACTGGCAGCGAAGGTGATGGTAGGGCGCACCCTGGAGTCGCTGGGATTTACGGAAGAAATCCGCCCGCCGTATTACTCGGTCAAAGAAGTGGTCCTGCCGTTTGCCAAATTTCCCGGGTGCGATATCCTTTTGGGGCCGGAGATGCGCTCGACGGGCGAGGTTATGGGGATTGACCGGCGTTTCGGCGCCGCATTTTTCAAGTCGCAAGTGGCTGCGGCTAACCCGCTGCCGCTGGAAGGCGGGATTTTCATCAGCATCAATGATGCCGACAAGCCGAAGTTCCTGCCTGCCGCGCGCCGGTTCCATGAGATGGGGTTCAAGCTGTTCGCCACCCATGGAACCCATTATTACCTAGCGCGCAATAACATTCCCGCCACGGCGGTGTGCAAGATTGCCGAGGGACGGCCCAATGTGCTCGACCTGATGATCAACGGGCAGGTGCAGTTGATCATCAACACAGTGGTCGGCAGCGTGTCAGAATCCGACGCGAGGGCCATTCGCAGCAACGCCGTTGCGCGGGGCATTCCGCTGATTACGACGGTGGCTGCAGCGCGCGCGGCGGTCGAGGGGATCGCTGCCGCCCGTATGGCGCAACTCTCGGTCGGCGCGTTACAGGACTACCACCGGCAAACGTCGGGATCGAAAACCCTCAACTATTGCTGATCGGCCTTTGTGAATTCGGACAAGCCCACGTGGCGCCGCCACATGAAAAACAGCGCCGGCCCGATTGTGCAAACCATCTGGAAGGCATGGATCATCAGCGAGAAACCGAGCGCAGTCGCATAGCCGTCGGGGGTATTAGGCGTCAGGTCCAGCACCATGAGGGCAAAAATGCATCCCACCTCGTAAAGCCCCCAGTAGCCCGGTGCCGCCGGAATTGTGATGGCTATGCAGATGATAATCGCTACAGCCATCCCTTGAAGCAGCGTCATCCGGCTCACATCTGAAAACCCGTTGGCCATAATCATTAGCGACCAGCCGACCGTTAGCCACACGGTTGCCGTATGGAACGCCACCCAGAAGATGATGCGCGGACTGCGCAGCGAATGGAAGCCCTGAACAAATGTTTCGATGAAGTGATAAATGCCCTCTTTGATCTTCCCGGGCAGGAACGGAACGCGTCCGATCCCCGCCTGCACCAGCCGCCGAAACGGCCCCCAAAGCATCAGAATCGTTCCGGCCAGAAGCACCACGCAGGCCACAAGCAGCCGATCGGTCAACGAGCGCAACATCTCGGCCGTCAGCGTCCAGGTCTTGTCACCCCAGGGCACCTTGACTTCGCCTTCGAGCGGGACGGTCGCCAGGATAATGACAAACAGCGTCAGCAGACCGATGCCGTCGGCGATTCGCTCGACCAGGACCGTTGCAAAGGCACTGCTGAACTTGACCTTGTGATCGCGGGCCACCAGCCAGGCGCGTGCGAATTCGCCTACCCGGCCCGGCAGCAAACCGTTGAGACCGAAGCAGATGATCAGCGGCGGAAACAGCTTGTGCGGCGGCACGTTGACCACCGGCTCGAGCAGATACTTCCAGCGCACCGTCCGGCAATACATCGAAACGACGGTGATGGCGAGAAACGGCAGAATCCACACAAAGTGAATCTGCCGCAAAGTGTTCCATAGGGCCTTCAGCGGAACGGGTCGAAAAGCCAGATATAAAAAGAACCCCGTGACGAGAAGGCTGACAAGGAACTGGATACGTTTGCGAGTCATAAGCAATGGGCGCCGTGCATTCGGCGCTGGTTTGGGAAGCGGCCGGTCAGTCGGACACGTCAGACGAGTCGGACGAATGGAGTCTACCCTTTTGGGGCAAAGTAGCGCCGCTCAATTTCGGCGACAGCGGCTTGATACACCCGGCTCACTGGCACGTCGTGCGCGGCAGCCTGTCGGCGGCATTCCTCATATTCGGGTGTGGCTTTGAGAATCGCCTCGCCCCAATAGCCGATCTTGACGCGAATCGGGCCGAAAGGTGTTTCAATGGAGTCGAACGAGCGTCGCAAACAATGGCGTTCGACCGTCGCGATGCGCAATCCGAACGTCGAGGTTTCGCGCAAGACAATTGCCGCCAAAGCATCGCGATGAGCGGCGTCGGCCAGGACATGGAGCGATACGCCGGGCCGGTTCTTTTTCATCTGCACCGGAATCCAGTGGACATCATGCGCGCCGGCGGCGAACAGCCGCTCGAGCAGCGCCGAAAAGAATTCCGGGTTCATGTCGTCGATTTCGGTTTCAAGAACAAAAAGAACTTCGCTTTGGGTATGAGCGGAAAGTTCGGGCGAGGGAGTGGACGGCGTGGAGCAAACGGCCGGCCGGCCGGCGTCTACCGGATCGCCCAGAATGACGCGCAGGCAGTTGGTTTGATTGGGCAGCTCGCGCTGGCCGGCGCCATAGGCGATTTTACGTGGAACCATCGGCGGCAGCGGCCCGAAAGACTCGGCCAGCGTCGTGATGATCGCCGCGCCGGTGGGCGTGGTGAGTTCTGCCTCGATGCCGCCGGAGTAAATCGGTACGCCGCGCAGAATCTGGACGGTTGCCGGCGCGGGAACGGGCAGCTCGCCGTGCTGGCAGCGCACCATACCGCGGCCGGTGGCGATAGGCGATGCGACGACACGCTCGATGCCCAGGAGTTCGATCCCGAGCATCGAGCCGGCGATGTCCACGATGGCGTCAATGCAGCCGACCTCGTGGAAATGGATGCGCTCGATGGGGCGGCG
>JADFCW010000016.1 GCA_017161705.1 Candidatus Sumerlaeota bacterium
GGTATTATTTTTAACCGCCCCCGGAAGCCTCTTTCTGGTCAGTTTCGTCCACTAAGTCCATACGGCTCCAGCGTTAGCGCTGCGCCACTTGTCCGATTGGGCTCAGCTGCGTCCGCATGATGTTGCCGAAGCTGATTGTACCATTGGTGGGATCGTAGGCGGTGTCAATCATTTGAAAAAGAATCTGCCGTTGTCCGAGGTAGTCGCGCCAGTTAGGAGGCAAATACTCGCGATCGGGTCCGATGGACATGATCCGCCACTCGCCGTATTTATACAGCGCGCCGGGATTGCCCGTTCCCAAAGGACCGTCGGTGGACTCTTCGGGCGCCCAGTGGTTGCGCGGCAAATTAGGGGCAAACGGCCAGGCCAGCACGCGATGGTAACTATAATAGGAATAGCGCACCATCGGATCGTTTTCCTTATACAGGGCGAACGGATCGGCGAATGTGACGCTGGACAGATAACTCATGGGTGTGGTCAGGTCGGGCGACAATGTCCAGTTGCGGTTTTCATAGTTCCGTGGATAGTCGTTGGCATCCACGTGATAGGCTTCGATGGCCGAGGCCGCCGAACGCATGTCGGCGTGGCAGCGCGAGACCTTCGCGCGCACCTGGGCCTCGAGAAAATTCGGCACCGCAATGGCCGCCAGAATGGCAATAATAGCCACGACAATCAACAGCTCGATCAGGGTAAACCCGCTAGACGTCCTTTTCATGGCGCGGTTCCCCTTTCCGGTCGTTTCATCCTACACATGTGGATATCATTCGGGGGAGGGGGTGTCAAGCAAGAGTTTGCTAATTTATGGTGAGTCTTTGATGCTTGCAACTAGCACAAGAGCTCGCCTCCGCCAGAAAAGGCAATGGCAGAGAAAAAACACAATCGTCCGGCAAACTGAAGTTTGCACGACGGGCTCTATTTTGCGTAGGCGGCGATTACCTTTTTGATGGCTGTGGCAATTCCCACCATGTGCTCCTCTTCATAGGTCGGGAAAAGGAATGTAATAAACGTTCGTGTCTGATGCCATGTGGCATTGGGTACCTTAACCTTGGAGTAGTCCACCGACGCCTTTGTGGTGTATTCCTTGCTACGGAAGGGGAACTTCGAGAAGCCGAAGCCGTTATGCTCGCGATAGGCCTGCTCGGTGTGGCATTGCGGCCAGAAGACTTTCCAGCACGGCGCGCCCTCGGCTTCGAGCGCGGCCAGAAATGTCGGCATGTCGCATTTCATCTGTTTCATGTCGAGGGTGATAGGGAACACATACCAGCCGTTGCGGCGTTCGGGCGTGTCGATCGGCAGGTAGAGGATTTGCGGGATGTCCGCCAGCAGGTCCATCAGGATTCCGGCATTGCGGCGGCGGCGCGGCAGATTCCAGGTGTCAATCCGCTCGAGTTCGCACAGACCGATCGCCGACTGCATTTCGGTCATGCGATAGTTCCAGCCAAGCATCGTGTGGATGTAAGGAAGTTTTTGCTCCATTTCCAGAAGCCGCAGCCGCTCTTTGACATCATAGCCGTGGTCGCGGAAGCTGCGGCAGCGCCAGGCCAAGTCTTCGTTGTCGGTGGTGATCATGCCGCCTTCGCCGCCGGTGGTAAAGGTCTTGTTCTGGCAGAACGAGCAGCAGCCGACGTCGCCGATAGAGCCGGTTTTCTTCCCTTTATATTCGCCGCCGTATGCCTCGGCGTTATCCTCGATGACAAAGAGTTTGTGCTTTTTGGCCAGTTTCAAAATCGGGTCCATATCGGCAACGTTGCCGTAGAGATGGACAACCATGATGGCTTTGGTTCGGCGGTTGATGAGCTTTTCGGCCGACTTGACACTGATGCAGTGGTCGTTCTTGTTCACGTCGGCGAACCGTGGAATCGCTCCTGCCTGCAGGATAGCGAACGACGACGCGATGAAGGTATAGCTGGGCACAATGACCTCGTCGCCGGGCCCGATGCCCAAACCAGCCAGCGCCGTGTGGAGGGCGCTTGTGCCGTTGGTGGTGCTGATGGCGAATTTGGTTCCGTTCCATTCGGCAAATTTTTCCTCGAACTTCATGCCGAGTTCGCCAGTCCAGTAGTTGACGCGGCCGGAGCGCAGCACATCGCCGACGGCCGCAATGGTTTTTTCATCAAAGGAAGGCCATTTGGGCAATGGGCCGGGAACGGCCTTCGGTCCGCCATGGATCGCCAGTTGTTCCATCATGATCGTTCCTCCACACGTGCGAAATTAAGGATTCGGCAATCTCAAACGAATTTATTGGGGCCGATTGCAATGTGCGTGTCAAGAGCCGATGACAGAAGGCGGCCTGATGTGCCGGGCCGTTTCTGTTCACGCCGCCATCGGTCGCCGAGGCGCAGGTCGAGATTCTCTTCGAGATTTCGTTGCACATACCGTGGCGACTTATTGTCAAACTCACGCGCTCTTACGACTACGGTATGTTTCAGGCCTTTGCAGAGGGGGTGAAAATCGGCCCGGTGATGGACCTCTGCAACGCCGACGAAACGAGCACCCGGGAGTATGCTCTTCTTGACTTTTGGCCCGATGTCGGGAAATACACTCTGCGGCTGGGGTGCCTCGGCAAATCGAATCGCTCGGCCGGACATTATCGCGGCGTCGTCTCGGTTCGGCTGCGCGAACACCGCACGCGTGCGGCTGGACACGGCAGCCATAAGTAAGGGTGAGAGGCGAAGATTCCCATGGCGGTCTAAGACGGGTGTCGGAGCATTGAACCATGAAGAAGCGAACGGCAGGTTGGACCTCGAGGTTTTTGGCGCTGTGCTTGACAGGGACTTTGTCGGCTTTGGCAGGTTGTAGCCGCATGGCTTTATGGGAGAAATCGCGCTGGGCCGCGCGGCACGGATTGAATCCCGCGGCGTTTCCCAGGATCGAGGCGCTCTGCCGCGCCATGGTCGAGGACGGCCACACGCCGGGGATTGTGTTGCTTATTGGCCGCGGCGACCGTGTGCTGTTTCGGCGCGCTTATGGCTATCGGATGAACGACCCGACCAGCGAACCGATGACCGTGGATACTTTGTTTGACCTGGCGTCGGTGACCAAGCCCACGGCCACCGCCTCTGCGATTATGTTGCTCGTGCAAGACGGCAAAATCGCCCTCGACGATCCGGTGGCCCGCTACGTTCCGGAATTCAATCGCCCCGACAAAAAGGACATCACCATTCTTCATCTTCTCACGCACACCTCCGGTCTGCCCGCCTATGTGAGCGCCGACATCGTCGAAAAGGCTCAAGGGCCGCGACCGAATCCCGACGGCCTGATCAAACACATCGCCGACCTTGAAAAGAAGTATCCGACAGGGAAAGGCACCGTCTATAGCTGTCTGAATTACCTCACGCTGGCGCGCGTCGTAACCAACGTGACCGGCCAGCCGCAGGATGTTCTGCTGCGCAGGCGGCTCTGGGAACCTCTCGGAATGAAAGACACCACATTCCGCCCAACGGCGGAGCAAATTGCGAGAACCGCTCCCACGATTCACACCACTGCCACATTGCGCCGCGGCCAGGTGCACGATCCTTTGGCCTTTTACAGCATTTGCGACACTTATGCGCCGGGCAATGCCGGATGCTTTTCGACCGCCGACGATCTGGCGCGTTATTGCCGCATGTTGCTGAACGGCGGTCGGCTGGGGCGCGAAAGAATCTTTCGTCGCGACATTTGGGAAAAGATCATGACCGATCAGACTTTGGCGGTCGGCGCTCACCGCACGTGCGGCTGGGGCGTGACGACGGATACGGCTTACTCGACTCCGCTCAATCGTAAACCGCATACTTGCTGCTTGATTCACACAGGCTATACGGGCAACTTACTGTGGATAGACAAATTGAGCGGCACTTATGTGATCTTTCTCAGCAATTGCATCTATCCGAACGACGACGCCAAGCACAAGAGCGCTGTGATCCAGGGGCGGAGAGAAATTGTCCGGACGGTCATAAGAAGTTTGGACGTGTATCGGTCCCGATGAAACGCGAAGGGAAAAAGGACGAAAAGCATAAAAAGTCGTTCGCCTTGCTGTGCGCTATCGTAGCGGCGGTCGGTGCGGCGGCCGCATGGCTGTGCTGGAAAGACCGGTGGATCGCGCCACCGGCGCCGCCGCAGGCGCTGCCGACGATCCCGCCGGCGGAATTCGAGAGAGTCAAAGAGCAGGTCCGGCTGGTCGGGCGAACGCTCCTAGGTGTAACGCCCGAACAGGAGAAACAGATTGATGCGATCTGGCGTCGGCCGCCGGCCACACTCAATGAACTGGTGGAGTTCACGCGGCGAAGCGATGCGGTGCTGACGGAGACGCAGCGCGCAATCGCGAAGCCGATCCGCCGGGCGGCGCGCAATCAGGTCATTGACCACATTCTGGAGCCGGCGCGCAGCCGGTTCCCGCCCGAGGATTTCGAGCGGTTGAAAAACGCCGTCAAAGCGCGGGTGGATGCGCGGGTGGACGGCCTGGGGCCGTGAGGTTGCCGCCAATGAGGCAGCGGGGATTCACACTGATCGAGCTTCTCATCGTCGTAGCGATCATCGCCATCCTGGCGGGGATTGCGATTCCCAATCTGCTGGAAGCTCAGGCGCGGAGCAAAATTGCGCGCGCAAAAAGCGACATGCGGACCCTGGCCGCCGCGCTCGAATCCTACTTCAGCGACAATCAGGCCTATCCGGATTTTATTGATGTGGAAACCGGCGGCGCCTACCAACTGCGCGCACTCACTACGCCGGTGGCGCACATCACCACGATTCCGGTGGACCCGTTTCTCCCTCTGGTGCCTGAAAGTCTGCTGCCGCTGCGGCGGAGTTTTCGTTATACCTCGTATCCGATTGTGCCGGATCGCGCGACGGTGTGGTCGCTGGCCAGCAATGGGCCCGATTTGCTCGCGGACACGCGCGGCGTCTATCGCGGATGGTCGCCGGGGTTGTTTTTCGGCGGCGATCCGTATCTGACCGATTGGGTACTATATGATCCGACCAATGGCACGGTGAGCCGGGGCGATCTGTTTCGGGCGAGCGATTACATTCCGGAGTAGTCCTTCCATCTTTATTTATCTGATGGAAATCGCTCGCAGTTTACTCTTCCGTTTGCCATATACCCGTGCCGCCCGAGGGGGGCTTTCGGCCCGCAGCGGGCGAAAAAGCCACTGCACTCAAGCGGAGAAAGAGACGGCAAACTGACGGCTGAACTTGGGGCAATTTGGCCCGGAGAAGCGGGCATTTTTATCTCAGGAGGGAACAATGGACCGACGAAGTTTTTCCAAACAGTCTCTCGTTCTAGGGATGGGAGCGCTGGCGGGGAGCGCCGCTGCGGCTGCGCCGAAAAAAGGCGCGGGGGTGAAGGCGGCCGCCGCTGAACCGACTGAGTTCTTCGAGGAAGCAGCAAAAAAATTGCCGGTGCGGAAATTCGATGTCGTCGTGGCAGGGGCGGGCACCGGCGGCGTCGTGGCGGCCATTGCCGCGGCGCGTCAGGGAGCCAAAACAGCTGTGATCGAGCAAAAGGGCTATCCGGGCGGCACAGCCACCGAGGGCGGGACGGCCCTTCACAGCTATTACAATTTGTGGAAGGCGTTTCCCGGCGTGGAGAAACGGCAGGTGGTGCGGGGCATAGCCTCGGAGATAGTGGATCGGCTGGCGAAAATCGGGGGCACGTCGGGGCACGCGGAGATGACCAAAGGTTTCGACTACGACTCGGTGTGCACGTGCATTGACACGGAGCTTTACAAGCTGGTGACGTTCGAGATGCTCGAAGAGGCGGGCGTCTTTGTCGCCGTCAACACGATGTTGGTCGGCGCGGCGGTGGACAAAGGCCGCGTAGTGGGAGCGATCGTCGAGAGCCGCTCGGGGCGCGAATTGTTTGCAGCCAAAGCGTTTGTGGACTGCACGGCTTACGGGTCGCTTTCGGCTTACGCGGGGGCGAAGTATATCGAGCCGAACGACTACGCAGTGGCCAACAGCATCGGCATTGCCAACGTGAACGTTGAGAAGTATCATGAGTTTCTGAAATCCCACAACGCTTTGACGCAGTATGCCGAAGGCATGCGCGACGGGCAGCCGGGACTGATCGTGCGGCTGGACGGCAGCGCAGCGAAACTGCCGCCGGAATTCGGACAGGCGGCCAACAAGATCGGCATGAGCATTGTTACCACGACTACGCATGACAACTATTTCATGTTCATCAAGTTGAACTTCAAGATGCCGGTCAGCCCGACCGACCGCGACGCGACGGCCAAAGCGGAGCTGGAATTGCGGCGGCGGCAATATCAGGCGGTCCAGCTGTTTCGCCAATTTGTTCCGGGATGCGAGAAAGCGTTTATTGCGCGCACCAGTCCATCGCTGTGCATCCGGCGGGCGCGGCGGATCGAATGCGATTACGACATCACCCACGAGGACGTGGTCGAGGCGCGCCATTTCGATGACGACGTGTTTGTCTATGGCTTCCATGACTCGGCGCCGGCTATTCAAATCAAGAACGGCGGCACCTATGGAATTCCCTATCGCGCATTGCGGGTGGCCGGAATCGAGAATCTACTGGCCGCCGGCATGATGATTACGACCGACCGTCGCGCGCACATGTCCACGCGCAATACCGTGGCGTGCATGGGACAGGGGCAGGCGGCGGGCACTGCGGCAGCGTTGTGCGCGGCGCGAAACTGCGGGACGCGCGACCTGCCGTACGGCGTGCTGCGGAGTGCGCTGGAGAAGGCCGGCGTATATTTCGAAGGGTAGGCCGGCGATCCAACTGTTGCGAGATGTTTCGAAGCCCAAACGGCGAGTGCAAACTGAAGTTTGAACTACGAACGGCAAACTGAAGTTTGAACTACGAACGGCAAACTGAAGTTTGAACTACGAACGGCAAACTGAAGTTTGAACTACGAACGCGAACGCAACTGGTTCGGTAAGGGAAAAGGGTTGAACGCACCTTCCGCCACGCCAAGACAACGGCGGGTGCGCGGAATGTGGGTCTTTTGTCCTTGATTTCAGCAATCGAAATGGTTTCGTGAAGGCTGCCAAATCTAATTCCAAAGGATACCTCCGCTATGTCAAATCATGAAACGGTGACCTCGGAGCCAGTCGCCGAAATCAGCCAGCCGCCCAAGGGGTTGGGGATTCTTTTGCTGGTGGGGCCGTCGCTGGTATGGGCGTCGGAGTACATCGGCTCGGGCGAGGTGGTTCTGGCGCCGCGCACGGGCGGCATTCTCGGTGTCTCGGTCCTGTGGGTGGTTGTGCTGGCCGTATTCTTGAAATGCTGGATCGGTTTGTGCGGCGCGCGATACACGGCATGCACGGGCGAAGGGATGATAGACATGATCGCGCGGATGCCCGGGCCGCGCTACTGGGGGGTGTGGATCGTTCTGGTGGTGCAATTCATCGCAGCGGCGTTTTCGATCGGCGCCATTGCGAATGCGGCGGCCGGCTTTCTCAGCGACCTGATCCGACTGGCAGTGCGTATGCCCGATTTTGGAACGTATGCCGCCGCCGACGGGCGAGTCGTGGACATTCTAAAAACGGCCTGCGGGGTCTTTGTGGCCGTGTTTGGGCTATCGGTTTCCTGGACCGGCAAGTTTGGTGTGCTGAAAATGGTCATGAGCGCCATTGTGCTGGTCAAAATCCTTGCGGCGCTGTATATTGCGGCGCGGCTGTTTCCCGGATGGGCCGAGGTGGCGCGCGGCCTGTTGTTCCGCGTGCCCGACGTGCCCGATTGGGCGGCGAAGCAGATTTACACCGCCGGCCAGACGCCGAACCCGTGGCGCGAGATCATCCCGCTGATCGGCTGGAGCGCCGGCGGCTTCGCCAGCCAGGTCTGGTATACGTATTGGGTGATTGGCGCGGGCTTCGGAGCGACGGCCGGCCGGGGCTATGGCCGCCCGGCCGACGCGGGTTGGCTTCGCACCATGACCGCCGAGACGGCTCAACGAATCAAGGGCTGGTGCAAGGTGGTCTATACGGACGCCACGAACGCGGTGATTATCGGGATTGTGGTCACGAGCGCGTTTCTGATTACGGGGGCTGTGGTGCTGGGGCAGCTGCAAATGGTGCCGCAGAACAAAGAAATGGGGCGGACGCTGTCGAATCTCTTCGGGCAAATGTGGGGCGAGACGGGCCGGGCGATCTACCTGCTGGCCGGCATTTCGGCGCTTATGGGAACGTTGACGGGGCAGTTGGCCGGCTGGCCGCGCCTTCTGGCCGATTCCTTTCGGATTTGTGTCCCGGCCACTCAGCGGTTTGCCTGGAAGACTCAATTCAGGTTCTTCCTGGTTTTCTTTTTCGTGACAACCATGCTGACGGTGCTGGCGCTGGGCAACAAACCCGACAAGGTGATCCAGTTTGCGGCGGTGCTCGACGGAGTGCTTTTGACCTCGCTTCAGGCGCTGTGGGTGCTGATCGGGTTATATTGGGTGCTGCCGCGCATGGTGTCGAAAGAGGCATGGACGGTGCTTCGGCCGACCTGGATGTTCGCCCCGTTTCTGGCGGCGACGACAATTGTCTTTGCCATCCTGACGGTGATTCAGGTGCCGAAGGTGCTGCAAGACCTTCTGGCGGCGATGACCGGCGTAAGATAAGCCCAATGCGCCCCGGGTGTTCACGGCTAGTTGCGAAGTGGTACGGAAACCGGAACCGTATCAAGATGTCGGGAATTGCTTTGTAGGAAGGCGGGGTGTGGGAGCGTGAAAGATTGGGATCGCATCCGGTGCAAGGCGGTTGTGGACAGCGCGCTCAATGCGGCGAAGTGCGATGCAATGGTAGTGCGACTTCACGCGATCGAGGAAGGCGCAACGCGCTACGCCAATAGCGAAATCACGCAAAATGTGGAGGCTGCCGATGCCGAGATCGAAGTCGAGGCAGCCTTTGGCGCGCAGACAGGCCGTTGCTCGACCAATCGGCTGGATACCGATTCGGTCGTGGAATGCGTCCGGCGCGCCGAAGCCATCGCACGCGTCAGCCCGCCGGACCCCGAATACATGCCGCCGGTTGAACCGATGGACGGGGACCTAAGCACGCAACGCACGTTTCCGCTGCCGACGCCCGATCAGCGCGCCGAGGCCGTCGGCCGCGCTGTGGCTCTGGCCGAGGGCGCCGGAATGACCGGAGCCGGTTCGTTCACGGTGCGTTCGCTCGCAACGGCGGTCGGCAATTCCGCCGGGTTATTCCTCCACTATGAGGATACTGAGGCGCTTGCCGCGTTTTCGGCCACGGCCGCCGACAGCGTCGGATGGGCGCACGCGCGGGTGTTTGATCCAGCTGCACTCGATCCGGAGGCGGTGGCGCGGCGGGCAGTCGAGAAAGCGGCGGCCGGGCGGTCGCCGCGCGAACTGGAACCGGGATGCTACGAGGTGGTGCTCGAGGCGGCAGCGGTAGCGGAGCTGCTGGCGTTCTTTTTCTATTACCAGATGGACGCAAAGTCCTGCGACGAAGGCCGAACTTTCCTTTCGGGCAAGCGCGGGAGCACCATTGTCGCGCCGGCGGTAACGATTTACAGCGATCCGGCGTCGGCCGACTGTCCGGCGCGTCCGTTCACCGACGAAGGTCTGCCGCTGCGGCGATGGGACTGGATTCGGAAAGGTGTGCTAACAAACTTGATCTTGTCTCGCTACTGGGCAAAAAAGGCCGGCTTGGCGCCGACGGGGATACCGACAAACATCTTGATGGAAGGCGGCGGCGCGGCGATGGACGACATGATCGCGACGACGCGCCGAGGATTGCTGGTCACGCGCTTCTGGTATGTTCGCGCCGTCGAGCCGATGCGCGATCTCTACACCGGAATGACGCGCGACGGATTGTTCCTGATCGAGGACGGCCGCGTCGCCGGGCCGGTGAAGAACCTGCGATTCAACGAAAGCGCCGTGCAGTTGCTCGACCGCGTCGAGTTGGTCGGCCGGCCGCAGCTAACCGGAACGATGATCCGGATGCAGGTGCCGCCGGTAAAGGCCTCGGCCTTTCATTTTACCAGCGCAACGCAGTTCTGAAAAAGCGATAAGCGCAAGACGTTTCTTTCATTCTCTTTTTCAGTACTTCAAGTGCCATTGGATGAAAGTAGCATGTAGTCTAGCTTTGCCGTTCGTAGTTCAAACTTTAGTTTGCCGTTCGTAGTTCAAACTTTAGTTTGGCGTTCGTAGTTCAAACTTTAGTTTGCCGTGTTTTCCCCCGCTTCAGTAGGGCGGTTTTTTCCCTCCGTCGGAACTGGGGCGAACATACGGCAAACTGAAGCAAGAACCACAAGTTGCTTGTATCAACCAGTAGTTGTCAGTCTGCGCGAGAAGTCTGAAAGGCCTCTGCTCTTCTTTTACTTCTTGCCGGCCCGTGCCCGCAAGCGCTGCGCAAGCCCCGTATAGCGGCGCTGTGTTTTATCATTGCGAACGGACATGCCGAGAGCCTGTTTGGTGCCAACAATGCACACGAGGCGGCGCGCGCGCGTCACGCCCGTATAGAGCAGGTTCCGCTGCAGCATGATGTAGTGCTGCGGGTGAACGGGCATGACGACCGCCGGGTATTCGCTTCCCTGCGACTTGTGGACGGAAATGGCGTAGCTCAGCTGCAATTCATCCAGTTCGCTGTAGTCATACTCGACGATGCGGCCGTCGAAGTTGACCCGCACGGCCTGGCGCTCGCGGTCGAGGCTAATGATCCGGCCGATGTCGCCGTTGAATACATCCTTGTCGTAGTTGTTGCGAATCTGCATAACCTTGTCGCCGACTTTCAGTTTCCTGGCCCCCGCAATGATATGCTGGGGCGAGGGATTGAGCAGCTCCTGCAACTCGGCGTTAAGGTGGGCGGTTCCGAGCAAGCCGCGGTGCATCGGTGTGATGACCTGTACGTCGGCGATAGGATCGAGCCCGAATCGCGCAGGGATGCGGGTCTTGACCATTTCCTTGATGACCTCGACCGCCTGTTCGGGTTCTTTGCGTTCGATGAAATAGAAATCGCCGGCGCCGCCGCTGTCGGGTCCGCTCAGAGAGGGAAATTCGCCTTGGTTGATGCGGTGCGCGTTGGTGACAATGCGGCTGCGCTGGGCTTGTCGAAAAACTTCCGTCAATCGAACGACCGGAATGACGCCCGACTCGATCATGTCGCCGAGAAAATTACCCGGCCCGACCGACGGCAGCTGATCGACATCGCCGACGAACACGATCGAGGTGGTCGGGCGAACAGCCCGGAGAAAGTGATAGGCGAGAGGTACATCCATCATGGAACATTCGTCCACAATGACCAGGTCGGCGCGCAGCGGATGCTCCTCGTTCATGTAGAAGCTGCCGCGGTCGGGCTGGTATTTCAGGAGACGGTGGAGCGTGGCGGCGTCCATACGCGTGGTCTCGGAAAGCCGGTTGGCGGCGCGGCCGGTGGGGGCGGCGAGAAGAATGCCCAGTCCGCGCGAACGCAGGATTTCGATGATCCCGCGGACCAGGGTGGTCTTTCCTGTGCCGGGACCGCCCGTGATAATCAGCACGCCGCCGCGAAGCGCCTGAGCGAGCGCCTCGCGCTGCAGTGGGGCGAAGGTGAAGCGAAAGCGCTTTTCAAACTGCTCGATTTCGGCGGCGATGTTGACCTGGGGATAGGGCTTGGGCGATTCGGCAAGGGAAACGAGCATTTGTGCGACGGCAGTCTCGAAGCGCCACATCCAGTCGAGATAGCACGCCTTGGTGCCGTCGGGCAGGCTCTCCAGATGCACTTGCTGGTTGTCGTGGAGCCTGCGGAGGGCCGGATTGATGCGGTCGGGGCCGACGCCAAGGATATCGGTCGCGCGGTCGAGAAATTCCTCGTAGGGACAGAACGCGTGGCCGTCTTCGGTCATTTCCTGGAGGATGTGGAGCAGGCCGGCCTCGATGCGCTGGGGCGACTCGCGGGCGATGCCGAGCTTGCCCGCGACCGCATCGGCAGTCTTGAATCCAATGCCCTGCACGTCGAGGGCGACCTGATAGGGGTTTCGGGAGAGTGTGGCGAGAGCCTCGTGTCCATACTGTTTGAAAATGCGGCGCGTGAATGTGAGCGAGATGCCGTGCTCCTGGCAGAACATGGCAAGGTTGCGCATGGCACGCTGTTCCTGCCAGGCGCGCGTGATCATTTCAATGCGTTTGGGGCCGAGGCCCGGAACCTCGCGCAGGCGCTGGGGCGTTTCTTCGAGGACCTTGAGCGTGTCAAGGCCGAACTTCCTAACGATGCGGCCGGCGTAGTGCTCGCCGATGCCTTTGATCAGGCCCGAACCTAGATACTTTTCGATCCCCTTGAGCGTAACGGGAACGCGGGGCGAAAAGCTTTCGACGGCGAACTGACGGCCGAATTTCTTGTTGACTGTCCAGCGGCCGCGCAGTTCGAGCGTTTCGCCGATATTGGCCCCGACGAGGTTGCCCACAAGGGTCACTGGTTTTGCCTCGCCCTCGACGGCCAAACGTGCCACGGTATAAAAGTTCTCTGGGTTAAAATAGGTGATGCGCTCAAGAATGCCTACCAGAGTTTCAGCGGGCGGCGAAGCGGATGCCGTCCCCGCAGGAGCGGCGGCAATCAGCGGAAGATCAGGAGATGATTGGGGCGTCGGCAAACTCATGGGCTCCCAGTGTATCGCGGCGGGCGTGCGGTTCAAGATGTTTCCGCAGTTCGGCCCTGGCGCGATTGCCTTTTGTCATTCATTTTGGTTGAATCCCCGACGCAGCCTCGCCTACAGTCCGATTTTCCGTCGGGGGGAATCTCAAAAAGGTTGCCTCGATTCTATATGGTCCTGCAGTTGGCTTTGAGCGACAGCCTGAAGAATTTCGCCCTGTACGGGGCCCGGGCCCTGGTGGAGGAGGCCCATGCCGGCAAGCTCATCTATGCCGGCGGCGAC
>JADFCW010000017.1 GCA_017161705.1 Candidatus Sumerlaeota bacterium
ACTATACGATTAAGCAACTGCGCGAGATTGTGGATCTGGCCAAGCGCAAGGACTACGATGCGCTGGAGGAGCGATGGTTGGAGCTGGCCGAATCGCCGCCCGCCAACCTTCGGTTCTACGACTCGATGGCGCGCGCTCTTCTGAAGAACGATGCGCGCGACCGGCTGACGGAGCTGTTTCTGATCATCGCTTCCTCGCTGATCGAGCGCCAGCGCGCCGCCGAGGCCGTGGCCGTTATTCACACCGCGTGGCGCTACGCTCCCGACCTGGGCAATCTCAGCGAAACCTGCATTCAGGCCTTGCGCGCACTGTATGGCGACCGCCCGCATTTCACGACCTTCGTCAAAGCCGCCCGGCTGGACCACCGCGCCGATCTGTTTCGTGCGCTCGAACGGTTCGAAGAGTTTCTCTACTGCGACGTCGGCGAGGTATTTGAGCACAAGACTCTGGGCATCGGCGTGGTCGAGGAAATCGAACCCGACCAGCGGCGCGTGACCATCCGCTTTTCCAACAAGGCGCCCAAGGAATTCACCTTCGAGGGCGTCCATGAATTTCTCACCAAGCACCCGCGCGGCAGTTTTCGCGCCGAACGCGCCCGCGACCCGGAAGGCCTCCGCCAGCGTTTGATGGAACAACCGGCCGAGTTTGTCCGCTTTGTTTTGAAGGACTTTCCCGACGGCCTTTCCCAACTGGACCTCAGAAATCTTCTGCTCGACGGCATCCTGACGCGCGAACAGTGGGACGCATGGTGGGCGGCCAACCGCCGCGTCGTCCAGCGCGATCCCTACATAGACTGGAACCGCGGCGCGCGCGGTTTGCTGCGGCTGCGCAGCGAGCCGAAAACCTACTATGAGGACGTGGCCGACCAGTTTCGCGAAAGCGACTCGGCGGCGGCGCGCAGCGCGCTCATCAGCGAAATCGCCAAGCATATCAAGGACGAACCGCCGCCCGAAGGTTTTGCCGAAGGCTTGCTCCGCGTCCTGGAGACCGAGTTCGAGGCGCTCGAAGAAAGCAATACGGCCGGACGTCTTCTGTGTATCTTTGTGGCGCAGGATCTGGCGCGAGTGTTCCCTTCGCTGACTCTGCCCGCTGCCTTTGATGAAAAACAGTGCGTCGCGGACTGCGCCGATCCAGTCGGAATGCTCGCCGCGCTGGGTTTTTTCGACTATCAATGCCGCGCCGTCGTATCTCTGGCTGCGCTCGACCGCGCCCGCTCCGTGGACATCTGCGCGCAAACCATCCCTGTCGCCGGTCCACGGTTCGCCCAGTGGCTCCTCGATCGCCTGATTGCCGAGGGCGAAATTGACGCGGTCTCGCGCGCGCTGGACCGTCTCCTGCGCGCGCCGGAACGCTATCCGGAGATGTTCCTCTGGGCAGCCCGCGCATTCTTCGACGACAAGTTCGCGGCGTTGACTCTCGACGTTACCGCCCGCGACATTATACTCGAAATCGCCGAGTATGTGCGGGACCTCCAGAACCAGGTGGACCACGGCGTGCCCAATGCGCCGACGCTGCGCGGGATCGTGCAAAAACTGAAAAACTTCCTGGCCGAAGACCGCTATGCGGTCGTGCGACTCGCCGTCACGCCCCTGTCGGTGGTCGAAGCGCGCGCCGTTTGCAAAGCGTTCGACGGCCACTCGGCTTTCCCCGACCACTACGTCGGCGCATTGCGGCACGCGGTCATGGAAGTGCATCCCGACCTCGACGAGGCCGCACGAGCGGCGGCGGCCGATCTCGACGAATCGGTGCTCTATGTCACGCGCGAGTCGCTGGCCCGCCGCCAGCAGGAACTGCAGCATTTGCGCACGGTCGAAATCCCCAAAAACAGCAAGGAGATTGGCGAGGCCGCCTCGCTGGGCGACCTCAGCGAAAACGCCGAATACGAAGCGGCCCGGCAGCGCCAGCGCATGCTGTTCAAGCGCGCCGAAGAACTCCAAAAGGAGATCGAACGGGCGCGCCCAATGGACCCCTCGCGCGTCCTCACCGACCGCATCTGGCCGGGCACGCGCTTTCAGGTGCGAAATCTCCAAACCGGCGAAATTGAAACCTATCAGATTTTGGGTGCGTGGGACAGCAAGCCCGAAGAAAACATCCTCAGCTATCTCACGCCGGCAGCCGCCCAATTCCTTCGCAAGCGCGTCGGCGAAAAAATCACGATCCAGCGCCCGGGCGCTCCGCCCCTCCAGTGTGAAGTCCTCAGCATCGAGAATGCTTTGGCGGACAAAGCCGAACCTGCCCTGGAAGCCCAAACGACGACCGATTTGCAGGATTGAACCGTCCCGCAGAGATCAACCCGGACCTTCGATCCCCGCCCGGGGCCTGGAATGCGTCCGCTATCGCAGGCCCTTGTTCCGCTTCGTTACTTGTCCGACAGCGGGGTCTTTCTCACACAGGTAAGGGTCAACCCGCATTTCCATTCGGTCGTGCTGAGCGTGACGGAATCGAGATCGGGCCGGTTGAACACCGCCTCGAGATAATCCGGCATCTCGTCCGCCCGCTCGAGGGTATTGTGCGCCACGATGAGGCCGCCCGGGCTCATCTGCGGAAGCAAAGCGTCCAGATAGCGTTTGTAGTCGCTTTTCCAGGCGTCGAGAAAAACAAAATCCCACGGTCCCTCTTTGGCCAGCTGGGGAATTGCTTTGAACGCATCGTCCTCGATGCTGGTGACCGTGTTTTCCAGACCGGCTTCACGAATGTTTTCGCGGCATTCCTTGGCGCGGCCGGCGTCTATCTCCACCGTCCACAAGTGGCCGCCCGTCTGTTCGAGGCCGCTCCCGATCCAAAGCGCCGAGTAGCCGTAGGACGAGCCAAGTTCGAGCGCTTTCTGCACGCGCGCCGCCTCGACGATGATCCGGAGGAACCGGCCGTCGGTCGGCGGCACGTTCAGCTTGTTTTGAAAGTTCTTTTCCAGGTGTTCCATCAAGGCTTTCCGACGGGCCAGTATTTCGTTCTGAGTCGTGGGCCGTTGCACGGTCGGCGCAGATCGTTCGGTCGCCGCTGACAGACAAAAAGCAAGACCGGCAGCCGCTATGCAGGCCGCCGCAGCCCAGTTGTTTCGATGGTTCATCGTCAATTCCCCCTTTTCAGTGTTTCCTGGCGTAACGATGCCTACAGGCTCGCCCGTAGAGCTCACGTCCCTGGTGCATGTAGTCCAAAAGCAAAGGGTATCTGCCGAGGCTTTGCCGGAATTCGAAAAGAGCGCTCTTACCCGTTCAAACCGTGAATTCCACCTTTATCTCGCGTTGCTGATTGGTTTCGATTTTTCGGACAACGGCCGCGGCCACATGCTTTCCGGGCGCGGGCGCGGCAATTCGGTAGATGTGATAGCAGTCCACAAGCGGGCCGGCGGCTTTGGCTGCCTTGGATGATTTTGCGTCTTTTTTCGCCGCCGCTGCACCGTGCCGTTGAACAGGTTCTGGCGTAACCGCTTGTCCATCCACCGTCAGGCTTACTAGTTCCACAACGGGTTTCTGGCGTTGCATGCGGCCTTCCCACCAGCAACGGACGCGAATAGCGACACCTTGTTCGGGCCGCCCGACCTCGAACGCATCGCGCGGCGTTAGGGCCGCGACCGACGCCCATGGCCGCTGCAAGTCCTCTGGATTTTCGCCCCACCATTTCCACTCGGCCTCGTGCTCGCGGACGAAATCCTGCACGCCCGACGCGCCGCCCAGAAGCCGCGTGCGATAGCGCGTGAGGGAATCGTGGCGGACGGCGACGACCCAGTTTTCCTTCAGCGCCCTGAGCCAGTTGTTCCACGTCGGCTCCGCCGCCAGGAAGATGGTGCGATAACCGGTCAACTCATCGGCCCACCACCATGCCTCGTTGCCGTGCGCGTCCTGCAGCGAGATAAACGGGATGAGGTGGCGATAGCGAAACAAAAACGGCAGCATATAGGCGAAGTTCTGCGAATGGTGAAACGTGGCGATGGCCGAATAGCCGCAGCCGCGTTCGAGGCCGTCGTCAATCTGGACGCGCGACCATTCCTCGTTGTCGTTGATCTGCCAGGTCATGCGGCCGCCGACTTTTTCGATGGAGGCGATTCGCCTGTCGCGAAACTCCGGCCACGGCACCGGCCCTTTGTTGGCGTAGGACGGGCCGGGGTCGGCGCCGGCCGGCCAGATGGGATCGCTCGTGTGGCTATAGATGCCGAGGCCCGGCACTTCGATGAACGTGCCGTATTCCTCGTTGGAAACGAAGAATTGCACAGGGACTTTTCGCTCGCCGGCGATAGCTTGCGCACGCTCGATCCAGCCGGGCACGGCGTTCTTCGCCCCCCAGAGATGGATGCGCAGTGCTCGGGCAAGTTCCACCGCCTCGATGGGGCTGCCGTTGCCCTGCGCCTCGATTTGAATGGTGAACGGTTTGAGGCCGGAGGGCAGCGGCTTGGGAAGGATGGCGGGACGACGTTTTGAACGGGGAGTTGCCTGGAGGGCGTTGAAGGCAGCAAGTGCGCGAGCCGTAGATTCCGGACGCGACGCCAGGCCGGGGCGGTCGCCGAATCCGCCGTCGGCGTTCCACAGGGAACGCACGTAGTCGAGACATTTGGCGGAGTCGGCGGGTGCGGCATCCAACAACCGAAGCGCCTCGAGTGCGTCCGCCGTATAGGCAACATCGTCAATGCCGCCGATTTCAGCATTGGGCTGCCAAGTAAAGCCTCCGTTGGGCAACTGGCAGTCGCGAATCCACTCAATGGTTTCCCTCTTTTTTTCCTCGAGACGACCGAGGGCTTTCAGCGTGACTAGGCCCCGGTGAGTGTTGGTCACATGCCCGTCGGTACCGTCGCTGGCCGGTGTGTTGTTGAAGCTGCCATTGGGACGGCGGCGCGAATCAAAATAAGCAACCAGATCCGGCGACACATCATCCATCGGAAGCCCGAGGACCCAGCGGCAGATAACGGCCAGTGTTTCCTGCTGAAACAGCGGATAGCGCCGCGGCTCGTACATTTCGGGGTACACGGACGGTTTGGTCCACGACCGCACCTGGGCGTGGAAGTCCGACACATCTTCGCCCAGAGAAAGAAGTCCTATAATCTGCTCAAAAATTAATGATCGCAACTCGGCGGCGTGCCTGCCCGCCTCGGCGTTTTCGCCCGTGATGGGATGATGCGTGCGGATGAACTGCGCAACGATTTTTTTATTAGGGACCTCGCGCCCCAGCTGCGTATAACAAACCACCACGGCCACGGTCGGCGTCAGATGGGAGTCCGGCTGATCCCCCCAGCCATAGCCGCCGTCGGGTCGGGCGAGGCTTTCGAGATAGGCGAGGATGGGCCGGGCGATGTTCTCGGGCCACGTCGGTTGCGGCGGCTGCAGGGATTGCGGCGCGGCTTTGCGGGAAAACGCACCGCACAAACTTCCGGCGGCCAGCGATTGAAGCATGGTTCGACGATTCACGAGAAGCCTCCGGTGGAGAAGTAACGGACGGTGGGGACGGCATGGACACAACGGACAAGTTGCGGGTTTTGCATAGTTCGCATCTCGTTTCGCGTTCAGATTCGGGCAGTCAGCTTTGCTTTGACACCGCGCGGGTGTCTGCCTAATAAATCGGCCTTGGGAGGGAGCGTTGCAAGGCCATTCTTGTTTTCAGGAGAATCATTCTATGATCCACCGCAGAGTTTTGCCGTGGGCGCTGCTCGCAGGCGGCTGTTTGTTTCTGGCGGCGCAGCGGGGAAAAAATCCATCCGACTTGCCCAAGCGGTCCGACCCGTCTGACCTGTCCGAGAAGTCCGGCCTGTCTGACTCAAAATCCCAGAAAGCCGCATCCCGCATTCTGCGCATCAACAAACTCAAGCCCAGCGATACGCGGCTGATGCCCGAATGGCTGGGGAACAAAAAGATCGCGCGCGGCGGCGTCTATGTCTTCCAGCCCGGCGAAATTGCCCATCCCGAGCCGCGCCACGTTCACGACGTGGACGAAGTGTTCATTTTCATTCAAGGCAAGGGCGTCATTCCCATTGACGGCGTCGAGTATCCGGTCCAGACCGGCGACGTGGTGATTGTCCGCGCCGGCGAAGACCACCACACCCGCAGCTCCGTCGAGGAACCTTTGGTCGCCGCATGGTATTTGATGGAAAAAGAATGACCAAACGAGGTGTTGACAGAGAGCGCATAAGAACGCTAGTGCGCGTCGAAGTGAGTTTGTTGAATATGCCCCGTTCCCTGTATAATAGAACTATACAGCGGCCGAGGGTAACAACAGAGAAAGGGTGAAAAGCGAAAGTTATGGCCAGGATACTGAAGCGCACGGAACTGGCGCCGAAAATCGTCGAGTTGGTTCTGGACGCGCCGGACATTGCGCGCCAGCACAAGCCAGGGCAGTTTATTATTCTACGGCCCGATGCGCGAGGCGAGCGCGTGCCCATGTCTGTCGCCAACGTGGATGTCGCTCGAGGCACCATTACCACGGTCATTCAGGAAGTGGGTGTAACGAGCGCCAAGCTGTGCGCAATGAAAGCCGGCGACGAAGTGGCCAGCGTGGTCGGGCCGTTGGGCCGGCCGACGCACATCGAGAAATTCGGCCTGGCCGTATGCGTCGGCGGCGGCGCGGGCATTCCGCCGCTCCACCTGATCGCCAAACGACTGAAGGAGACCGGCAACTACTTGATCTCCATTCTTGGCGGACGCGACAAACGCTATGTCCTGATGGAAAGCGAGATGCGGGCCATCAGCGATGAAGTCATCCTCACGACCGACGACGGCAGCTACGGCAAAAAAGGATTTGTGACCGTGGCGCTGCAGGAGTTGATTGATTCGGGCCGCCATTTGGACTACGTGCTGGCGATCGGGCCGCCCATGATGATGAAAGCGGTGGCCGAGGTGACAAGACCGCACAAAATCATGACGGTGGCCAGCTTGAACACTATCATGATTGACGGGACGGGGATGTGCGGCGCTTGCCGCGTGTCGGTCGGCGGCAAGACCAATTTTGTCTGCGTGGACGGCCCGGAATTCGACGCCCATCTCGTGGACTTCGACGAAATGATGAAACGGCTGCGGATGTATCGTACCCAGGAACAATTGGCCTACGAACGCTATCTGCAGCATGCAGGAGCCTGTGCGGGATAAGCAGCCGGCGCGGGCGGGTTCGCGGGTTCGAAAATTCCGCAAAGGCAGAGAAACGAGAGGTTTTTGGCCTGTGCGCAAGAGTTGAAATTGTAAAGCATGATCCCGGCGCGATGGACAGTCTTGGCTGTGTTTTTTCTGCTTCTCGGCGCAAGTGCAGGCGCGCAGGAGAAAAGCCGTTTTGTATGGAAGCGCAAAACGCGTCCGACCCCCGCCGTCGAGCCGGTTTTCGATCCGGCGCGAATCCACCCGGTCCCTACGCCGTTGCCCGACTCGCTGCGCAGTCCGTCCGCCGAAACAAGACCGGCCGCGGCCACACTGGCCGATCTTGCGGATACCTCGCTCGGCCTGCCGCTCGACGACCGCGCCTCGTCGTGGGCGCTGCCCGATGCGGTCGAGTTGCCCGTGCCGCAATGGGTGCCGATGGAGGTCGCCGTTCGGCCGTCGCCGCGGTTTCGCTTCCTGATGACCTATCAAACCCACCGCCAGCGGACGCTGTTGTTCGGCGGCTTTCTCGAAAATCAGGAAACGTGCAATGAAACATGGGAATTCGACGGACGCGCGTGGAAGCAATTTCAGGGAGAATGTCCGCCGGCCGACAGCGGCTATATGCTGGCGTACGATATCTCGCGCGGCGTGGCTGTTCTCTACGGTGGACGGGGGCGGGAAACGTGGGAGTTCGACGGCGCGCGCTGGCGCACTGTGGCTTGCGAGCATCGCCCGCCGATCGTCGGCCAAGGGGCGATGGCGTACGATCCCAAATATCGCCGGATTGTCCTGTTCGGCGGCGAAACATTGTCGCCAACGGGCGGTATGCTGCCCATGTTGAGCGCGGAGGCGTGGCAATATGACGGGCGCGACTGGACGCCTCTGGAGGAACCGGCCGGGCCGTCGCCGCGAAAAGGCCACCGGATGGTCTATGATTCCGCTCGCGAGCGTTTTGTGGTGTTTGGCGGCTTTGACGGGAAATGGCTGAACGAAACATGGGAGCTGCGCGAGACCGGCTGGCGGCGCGTCGAAACCGAAACGGCGCCATCACCGCGCAGTGATTTTGCGGTAACTTATGATCCGGCCGGACGGCGCACGCTGCTGTTTGGCGGCTCGCGCGGCGGCGACGAACTGTGGTCGTTCGACGGAGCCCGTTGGACCCAGATCATGGCGGTGAACAGTCCGCCCTACCGCGAAGGAGCAGGGCTGCTCTATATTCCTGTCAACCGGCGGGTATTGCTGTTCGGCGGCCTGTCGAGCAAACTGCAGAACGACCAATGGCTCTTGCTGCCCGGTGCGCCGGAGAAGACCGTTTTGCTGCCCCCGCCGCCGGATGATACCGCCGTCGGACCTGTTTCTGAATCCGCCCGGCTGTTGGATAAATTGCTGGCCGATAAGGCGCTGGAGAAACCGCTGCCCGAGCCGCCGCGGCCGGCCGGAGGGGTGCGAACACCCCCGCCGCCGCTTCCGCCGCCGGAACCGCCGGCTCAACCGGAAGATTTCGTCGGTCCCCCGAAACCTGGGGAGAAGAGCACGGCTCCCCTCCGTGCGATGGCTGAGGACACCACGCGCTCGAAGCTGGCCGAGTTGCATTTCCGCGACGTCACCGTCATCCAGTCCACACTGATTCCGGGACAAATAATTTCCGTCGCCGGCTTTCTCGTCAACAGCGGCAAGAGCGACGCGCGCTGCTGGGTCGAGTTCTGGCTGTCGGAGACGCGCGAGCCGTTTGTCCGCAAGCGCCTGCTGTGTCCTTCGGAGAGCATCGAGATCAAAGCCGGACAATGGTATGATCTGTGGCGGCTGCGGCCGCTCATTTATCAGCGGATTGCGCCTGGACAGTATTATGTGGGTCTGGAAGTGGATCGGAGCGGAGAGGTGGACGAGCAGGACGAGACCAACAACCTGTATGTCGTCGAGACCCCTTTTCGTGTGGCGCCGGAGCCATAAGAGAGGGAACTTGCGAACCGGGGAAATATGAACTGACCTTCCATCCAATTCGATATGAAACATTCTAAGAGAGGAACGACAGGAGAGACATGACCGAGGTCAAAGAAAAAAAGGCCAAGCCGAAAGGAATGACCGTTCCGCGCCAGCCGATGCCGGAACTGCCCGTCGAAGAACGGCTCAAAGGGTTCAAGGAAGTGGCCTTGGGCTATCCGGAGGAGATCGCGCGAATCGAAGCCGAGCGGTGTTTGCAATGCAAGAAACCCGTTTGCATCGCGGGCTGTCCGGTCAACATTGACATCCCGCGCTTCATCCGGCAGATTGTCGAGGGCGACTATCAAGGAGCGGTCGAGACCATCAAGAAGGACAACTTTATGCCGGCCATTTGCGGCCGCGTCTGCCAGCAGGAAGTGCAATGCGAGGCGGTCTGCGTTCTGGCCAAGAAATACGAGCCGGTCGCCGTGGGGCGGCTCGAGCGTTTTGTCGCCGACTGGGAGGCCGCCCACAGCGGTGGCCAGGTCAAACTGCCAACCGTTCCGCCGCCAACCGGCTACAAGGTGGCGGTAGTCGGATCGGGTCCGGCCGGGCTGACAGCGGCATTCGACTTGCGCATGGCCGGCCACGACGTAACCATTTTTGAAGCCCTGCACCGGCCCGGCGGCGTCCTGACCTACGGCATCCCGGAATTCCGTATGCCCAATTACATCATCGAGGCGAACGTGGACTTTCTGGTTCGCCTTGGCGTTGAACTCCGCTGCGATTTCATCGTGGGCCTGACAGCCACAGTGGATCAGTTGCTGAACGACTACGGCTACGACGCCATGTTCATTGCCACGGGGGCAGGCCTGCCCAAATTCCTGTATCTCGAAGGCGAGAATTTGTGCGGAGTTTTCTCGGCCAACGAATTCCTCACGCGCGTCAACCTGATGGAAAGCTACAAATTTCCCGAGACGGATACGCCGCTGATCGTCGGCAACAACATCGCCGTCATCGGCGCCGGCAACACGGCAATGGACGCCTCGCGGACGGCGCGCCGCCTGAGCAAAGGGCGCGTCCGCGTCATTTACCGGCGCTCCGAAAAGGAAGTGCCCGCGCGCGCCGAGGAGTTCGAGCACGCCAAACAGGAAGGCGTCGAGTTTTTCTTCCTCCATGCTCCCGTGCGCATTCTCGGAACGCCCGACGGCTGGGTACGCGCGATCGAGGTGCAGCGGTGCGAACTGGGCGAGCCGGATGAATCGGGCCGCGCGCGGCCCATCCCCGTCGAAGGCTCTAATTTCGAGATTGAAGTGGACACCGTTATCAACGCCGTCGGAACGTCATCGAACAAAACGCTCTTTCAATCGGCACCCGACATTCAACGCGACAAGCGCGGCTATCTCGTGACGGACCCGGCGACCTTGGCGACCTCGAAGCCCGGAGTGTTCGGCGGCGGCGACATCATCGGCGGCGGAGCGACGGTCATTAAGGCCATGGGTGACGGCCGCAAGGCCGCCAGGGCCATCAATGAGTATTTAAAAACCGTTCCGCCGAAACGCATGCAGCGCTAGCGCGGCACTTCACGATTCGGGCAAAATGCGATCGAAGTTGAAGCGAACCCGTTGGAGGCGATGCTGGAATTCAGCCTGAAGCGCCGCGGGCGAAAGGGTGGCAGGCGCCCCCGGGCCGGAAGGTTCGACACCGCCGCTTGTTTTGATCGCATGAACAAGCGCGTCAAGTTCGGCCGGATCAGCCGGAAAGACGGTTTGCCGCGTTTCCAATATCAACCGCAGGGTCATTTCCAAACGCCGCAGGAAATCGTAATCGTCGAGACACGATCGAACGGTTGCGGCATCGAACCATCCGCGTTGCCCCGCCATTTCCAACACTTCGCGCGGCGGCATCCACGCCAGATTCCGGTCGGCGCCGAAGTGCAGGATTTGTAAATACTGCGCGATGAACTCGAGGTCCACCAGCCCGCCCGGCCCTCGTTTGAAATCGGTTCCCCCGCCTGCGGGCAAATTCACCACCGTTGTCTCCAGCCGCCCGCGCATCGAGCGGATTGCCGCGGCAACGTCCTTTGAAGCCCCCAGGCCGGGTATCGCCGAGAATACGGTATCGAAGGCCTCTTGACCCAGTTGACGGTGGCCCGCGACCACGCGCCCGCCGAGATAGGTTTGGATTTCCCACACTTCGGGGCCGCGGCCAAAGTGCCGGCGAAAACCTTCGAGCGTGGCCACCAGCGGACTGTTGGCGCCCTCAGGCCGCAACCGCGTGTCCACGCGATATGGCATTCCGTGGGCTGTCGGCTCTGTCAGATAGTAAATCAGCCGTTCGGCCATGCGGGCAAACAGTGTGGTTGGATCGGCGGGCAGAGTGTTCGTCACCCGAGTCGGATCGGAGACGAAGACCAGGTCGAGGTCAGAGAAAAAGGTCAATTCGCGGCGGCCGAGTTTCCCCAGGGCCAGAACCGCGAAAGGAAGCGGCGGACTTTCGGCTGAACCGGCCCCGGGAACGATGTCGTCGCGGGCCCAGGCCGCAGCCGTCTCGATGCAGCAATCGGCCAGCAGCGAGAGCATGGCCGCGGTTTCCGGTGCTGCGGCCAGGCCAACGAGGTATCGCACGGCGATCCGCAGCGAAGCGAGAGTCGTCAGGTCGCGCATGGCGCGCAGACGTTCGGCGGGGCTGGCGCCGGCGGATTCGATCAATTGGCGGCCGGCCTGGCCCAGCCATGCGGCCGGCGATTCGAATGTTTCCGGCGCGATCAGCGGCTCGAACCAGCCCGGATTGCCGATGACCGTCTGGGCCATCTGGCTGCTCGAACCGAAGAGAGTAACGAGAAGATTCAGGATGGAGGGATTTTCATCGAAGAGGCGGTAATACCCGCCGGCATCGCCGCACGCATGGATGAACCCTTCGAGATGATGGACGGCTTTGTCGGGCCGTGGTGCTCGCCGGCAGGCCTCCAACAAAGCCGGCAGCAGATGCTCGAACCGCCGCTGGCCCTCGGCGCTGACAAATAAAGTCGGCGATCCGCGCGCCAGACGGCGAAGCGACTCGACGACGTTGGGATCGCGCAACCGCCACTGCGCCAAAGTCTCGGCGGCTTCCGCACGGCTGCAATCCGGATCGAGGATACGCAGCAAGGCGGCCGGCGGCCGGCCGATTCGTTTGGCATCGCCTTGAAACAAGTCCTCGAACAGCGCGTGCACAGCGTCGGCCAGACGCTGGTGCTCGCGTCGAAACGCCTCCGCCGACTCGGCCGGTGTGGCACAACGGATGCCGCACCGATGGGCGAGGGCGGCCAGTTCGGCGCGATCGTCGGGAATCAAGTGGGTTTGCTGCCACGCCATGCATTGCAGGGCGTGCTCGATCCGCCGGAAAAAGCGGTAGGCCGATTCAAGAAGCGCCGCGTCGTCGGGCGCGAGAATTCGTTCCGCAGCCAAAGCGCGCAGGGCGCCCAGCGTTGAGCGTTCGCGCAAGTTCGAGCGGGTCTGGCCGTGGAGAATTTCGAGCGCCGCGACAATGAACTCGATTTCCCGGATGCCGCCGCGGCCGCGTTTGATCTCGCGACGGCCTGTTTCCGATTGGGCCGCCCCGTCGTCTATGCGCGACTTCAGCGACAGCACTTCGTCCAGAAGCGCGGCTGGCGAAGCGGGAGCAAACACGAAGCCGGCGGCCAACGACTCAAATTGCGCAATCAAAGCAGGGTCGCCCGCAATGCCGCGGGCCTTGAGCAGGGCGATTCGCTCCCAGAGGCGCGCGCGCCCGAGGTAGTAGTTCTGGCAGGCAGCGAAGGAATGGGCCAGCGGGCCGCTGGCGCCGTCAGGCCGCAACCGCATGTCCACGCGATAAAGGTGGCCTTCAGGTCCGTGGCGCGAGAGGAAGTCAATGAGGGCGGCTCCGAGTTTGGCGAAATACTCCTGATTGGAAAGAACGCGGGTTATGGCGCCGGTGTGATCGCGGACGCCGGACGTAACACCCGGCGATTCATAGATGAAGATCAAATCAATATCGGATGAGAAATTCAACTCGCGGCCGCCGAGCTTGCCCATGGCAATCACAGCGAAGCCGCATGAGGCAGGGCCTTCGCCGATTTGCGGCGCGCCGAACCGGCTCTGCAAAGACTCCGCGCATAGCGCCAGCGCCGTTTCGACCGTCGCCTGAGCGAGATCGGACAATTCAGCCGTAACCGATTCGAGCGGGGCCCACTGCATCAGGTCGCGCAGGCCGATGCGCAGCATTTCCCGCCGGTGATAGCGGCAGAGGGCCGCGCGGCGCGACTCCATCTCTCGAAACAGCTCGACCGCCGCTGCCATCTCGCTCCGATAGACTGCAAGCGGCTTTTCGCTGTGGACGACCGGCGATCCGAGCCACTCCACGTATTCGGGATTGAGAAGCAGAATATCGGCCAGATACTGCGAATGCCCGAAAAGGCGCGACAGCCGCTCGGTCAGTTGCGGATCGCCCAGCAACAGCGAAGCCAGACCCGCATGGCCGAAATAGGCAGCAAACAGGCGGTCCCAGTTGGCCAGCGCCATGTCGCGGTCGGCGGAGTCGTCGAGCGTTTCGAGCAGCAAGCACGCGAGGGATTCGGCTTCCATGCCCGGACCGAGCGGTGCAATGATGCGTTTGAGGTTTTCGAAAGCCGCGAGCGGACGCGCGTAACCGTGGGCAGCGAGGTTGGCCGCGCCCGCTTCTGCGTCGCCGTCCAGAAGCGCGCTCACCAGTCTCTCGATGGAATATTCCGTCTGAGCGTCCATGAATCAGTCCGGATTGATGGAATCGCTTTGGCCTGGGGAAACACCGCCGCGCAGGGCAGCAGTAAAGTGATGGATGGATTCGGCCAGATCGCGGGCATGAAAAAGCACGATCAGAACGGTGAACAGAGCGGCGGCGGCAAGGTGGCACCACAGCGGTCGAAGCAACAACGCGACAGCGGCCAAGGCCCCCGCTGCGGCTCCCGCCGCCCACGGGCTCCATCCCATGCGGGCGCGCCAGCGCAAAAGCCGCCGGGCCGCCAGAAATGCCCATGTGCCCTTGGTCAATTGCAATACAGCATAACCGCAAGCCGACCCTAAAAGACCATAGCGGGGAATGGCGACGTTCCACAGAAGAACGGCGGCGAGCGCGCCGACTGCGCCGCTCGTTGCAATCTGGCCGATATGCCGTGTGGCATTGAGAAGAATTCCCGGCGCCGACGAGATCAGACTCCCGTACATCGCGCCGAGAATAATCAGAAACGGCGCGAGCAAATCCTTCCTTTCCGAGCCGGCGATAACCGCCAGCGCCTCATGGCCGAGAATGGCGCAACCGCCGCAGATCAGGGTCATCAGGAGAAAGAGCGGTCGGAAGGAACGTTCGGAAATCTCCACCCCCGTCTCCAGCTGCCCCGCGCCGTAGTGGCGCGAGATCGTCGGCATCATGACCGTAACCAAGGAAACCGGCAGGAGGTTGAGCGGCTGAAGCGAATAGAGAAGGACGGAGTAATAGGCCGCGATCTCAGAATTGCCCGTCAGGCGTCCAGTGAGAACGATGCCGAGATGAAAGGCGCCGGGACCGGTCAGCGAGTTGATCACGGTGCAGAAGAGAAAGTGGCCGCAGCGGCGCAGGTCGGGCGCAATATCGCGAAACAAGGCGCGAAAGGTAAGTTGATCGCGCAGATGCCACAGGGCTGCCGCGCTGAAGACAGCCGCATGGGTCAGAAAGGGCAGAAGAGCGAGAAATCGCGACCGCAGGATGAGTGCGGCGGCCAACACAACGAAAAAAGCGCTCGAAGCAACGATCTCATTGGCCAGACATTTGCTTACGCGGTCGTAGCCGTAATAGGAAGCTTTCAAAAAACCATAGAAACTGTTGAGAGCAAGCATCGGAGCGAGGAACAGAATAGTGGTCCGGCCAATCGCCAGGTCCCCCTGCAGCACTGGAAAAACAAGCCAGGCGACGGCGGTTCCGACGATGGATGCGGCAGCCACCAGAACCAGAGAAAGCGAAAAAATCTGCCGCGCCTTTTGCACCTGTCCTGCGCCGATGAATTCCGAGGCGAAGCGCGAGACGACGTTGCCCAATGCCGGCGCGTAAAATGTGGGGAAAATCAGGAACACCGACAGGGTCTGGTTGACCTCGCCCAGAAAGGCGGGCGAGAGAATCCGCAACACCAAAACGTTGAACGCGAATCGCGTCAGTCCGTAGGTGATCAGTCCAAATCCCGTCAGCAGAACCTTACCCAGCATACAAATTCCCACACGCCATTTGTCCAGGTCGTCCAGCTTGCCCGCACCGCCCGATCTCTCCGCCGCGGCTTGCCGTCTATCCCGCGAGTCGGCTCTTCACCGCGCGTTTGGCGCGGCGGAGCAATCCGCGCAGTGTGTAGCGCTGCGCCTCGGCGGCGCAGCGGTCTCGCTCGCCTTGGGCGGCTTTCCGCGCTTCGACCGCGTATTTCAGGGCCAAAGCAATATTTTGGACAATTTCCGGGCGACTCTTGAGATAAGCATCCTCAGTCAAGGCCATCAGCTGTTCTTCGGGGATGAGGTGGTGGCGCGCGATCAGATAGAGTTGATTGTAGAATTCGAAAGTGGCCGCCGGAAGATTGGGCCGGGGCTTGTCCAACGCGGCAATTCTCAGGTTCGGGAAAATCACCAATCGCTTGATGCAAAGCGTGTCGGGAGGCGGAAGCCGCAGCAGCAAGCGGAGCGTCGCCCGGCAGTCCTCTTCGCTTTCGTAGGGGCAGTTCGAAAGCAGCTCATAGTGAAGCGTAAAGCCGCATTGCCGGCCCCAGCCGGCGAGTTCGAGAAGCGCGTCGGCGCCGTAGCGGCGCCCGTAGATTTCGCGGGAGATATAATCGCTTCCGGTCTGGATCCCCATGCCCATAAACACCATGCCGGCCTCGCGCAACTGCCGCAGCATGGCCTCGGTCGAAACCAGCGGATACGCGTAGCCGCCAAAGGGCAAACCCACGCGGCGAGGATAGTCGTCGGCGAATTGTGCGATCCACGGAGCGCCGACCACGAACAGATCGTCAAAAAAACCAAAACCCGTAAGATCGAAATCGCGCGCACGTTTCTCGCATTCCGCCAGAACATGCCCCACCGATCTCCGGCGCAGATAGCGCTCTCCCTTGTGCATCGGACGTGTCAGATGGTGGACGCAATAGGTGCATGCAAACGGGCAGCCGCGTTGCGTCATGATCGAATACACGCCCCGGAAATAGGGCTTGTTCGACGCCGGCAGAGGAATCAGCTGATCGCTTTCGATCAGCCACTCGTTCTCGCCGAATGCGGCGAAGGGAAAACGATCCAATTCCTGTTCGAGGGGGCGAAGCGGCGCGCGGACAATTTCCCGGCCCCGCCGAAACCACAATCCTGCAATGTCGGTCCGCGACGGGTCGGCGCAATACTCCGCCATCGTGTGCTCGCCCTCGCCAACGCACACGCGGTCGGCCCATTGGAGGCATTCTTCCGGGCAGATGGTCGGATGCACGCCGCCCCAGATCACTGGAAGACCGGGCAGCTCGCGGTGAAGCCGGTCGGTCAGCGCGCGGGCAATATGGACAGTGGCCGTGGTCAGAGTTACCCCGACGACCTCCGCGCGCAACGCGGCAATCTTTTCGACCAACAGCGTCCACTCGCGTTCCGTTGATGGATGGAGGTAGGGGCAAAAAATGGTCCCCTCTTCATGGGCTTCGGTCACAGGCGGAAAATCCCCCGAGTGAGCCTGCGCCCATGCGGCGGGGGCCTCAGGCGAAATCCGCACGCTGTCGAATCGCTTGAAGCAAAGGAGAGCGACCTCGTGGCCCTGCTCACGCAGGAACGCCGCAATCGAGCGCAAACCCAGACACCGGTCGTCGTAGAGGCTGACGAGGGCAACCCGCAAGGGCGGTTCGACTCCGTTTCTTCGGGGCTTTCTGCGAAGAATCGAGGCCCCGGCAATGCACAAAAGTTACCTGAAACAATCGCGTCCAAAGCGCAATCCAAATCTTTCCTTGGGGAGTCTGTTGGGGAACGTACGTAGTTTCCATTTCAGTAGGTGATAGGGACGTAGAAACCTTGCTGAGCTGGGAACTCACGCGGCTTCCGACCGCAACCAAGGGCGTGCGGACATGTCCCAGCCTGCCCCCTTTGTTTCCCCCGTCCGCTGGGGATTGCAGAGGAAGGCCCAACAAAGATGTACGTAAATGGGCGAGATGTCTTGACCAAAGAGCCTACGCCGCGTCCGGGACTTCACCGAGGAGCGGAGGCGCTTCGGGGGATCGCTGCATAGAATGGTCGTTCCACAATCTCGACCATTTTTTACCGATGTCTTGGTCCAAGCGCCTGAGGACAATCCAAAACTCGAGACCGACACACGATGAAGAACTTGCAACAAAACCCTTAGCGGACTAACTTAGAACTCTTCGTTCTTGTCGCCGACTCTTTTTTCTCGGGCTACGGCGGGGAACTTGAAGTAGATGCGGTTCTGGCTAGCGTTGGCGTTACGGAAGCGGTAGAGTCGGTCGAAACGGACGGACGGACCGAGGTTGGCCACTGGACTGATATCTTGGGCGATGACCAGCTTTTCTTCACACAGGGCGACGAGTTCTTCCCGCGAGTCCCCCAGGATGTCGTACACCGCTGCGTAGGGATGCCACTCGAGCGCAGCGTCCTGGGGCTGAGTGAAAGGCCACGTCTCGGGGACCACCACCTCAAACTGCGGGTTCAGTACCACCCGGTTTCCGGCCAGGATATCGTCCACGGAGCGGCGGCCATCGAGGTCCATAATGGTGGTCGGGCCTGGACGCTGGCCTTCCCACTGCCGGCGTATCTTTCCCTTGCGATCGAAGATAAAGAATTTCTTCCGGCCCTGCCCGTCATTTTTGGTCGCACCCATGATCAGCGGGCCGGGTTGGAAGGCATCGAACTGGCCCACCACGACATGCTGCAGGTTGTAGTTGTTGGTCCACAGGGTCTTTCTCTGCCGAAGGTTGGCGACCATCATGCCCGAGGCGCCGTAGAGGATCACCTCCAGCCCCGGATGGTCGGGGTCCAAATCGAGCACGATGTTTTCGTCCACGTGGTCCCAATTGGGATTGGGATAGGGAATCATCCAGAAAAGCGAACCGTCGCCGTTGAGAATGGCGCGGCCGGTAAACAGCTCGTGCAGGCCGTCGCCGGTGATATCGTAAGCCGAGATGTGGTGGCCGTTGATACTCTTCCCCTTGGCATTGGTAGGAAGGGGAATAACCTGCACAAGGTTGAGGTTGGCGTCGTACTCGTAGAGTTCCTTGGGATTGCCCAGGAAAGTGAAGTAGATGCTAGGGACCGTCTTGCTGCGGGTGTAGGCAACGATTGTACGTCTGGGTTCTCTGGGCAAAGGGTTGGCATACGGCAGCCTGGCCTTATTAAGAATTCGTCCGGCGGCGCCTTCCACGATGGCGAGGTAGTCCCTGCCGTCCTGTTTATCCTTGATGTAGGTGATGACCTCGTCTTTCCCGTCGTTGTTGAGGTCCCACACGGGGGCGATCCAGGGATGCCAGGGGTCCCAGTGTCGCTGGCCGGCGGGGTTGTAGATTTCCCAGAGCTTGGTGCCGTCGAGCTTGTAAACGCGGGTCATGATCGTACCGTTGTTGAGAACGATCTCTATTTGGCCGTCCCCGTCCACATCGCCGAAGGTCACGCGGTAGGTCTTGCCCAGTTTCAAGGCGAGGTCGGGGGTGTCCATGGGGAACTGGCGGACGATCTTAAGGTTTTGAGCGGCGGCTCCGCACGGGAAAGCGGTCAGTATCAGGATCGCCAAATAGTTACGCCAAAGTTGTTGTATCATGCTCATCGCTCCTTGGGCTTGGCTCCGGTCGGTATCTGCCTTGGATTGGTCAACACGATATTGTCAGAAATTGTTGTAAAAGGGTCAGCCTGCACTTGTAACACTATACGATAATGGTATTGAGGAGGTAGGGGCATAGGTTGAGTTACAAAGCAAGGAACGCGTTTTCGTGTGTTATGCCGATTTGCTGCATGGGGCCAAGTTCTCGTCTGCAAGGTGTTATCTGTCCATTTCAAGGATATTGCGGTTTCGTGCCGCATCCGCTTGGCAATTCGATTTTTTCTGGCATTTGTTTTAAGCATCCAATCGTTTCTCTTTTGCCGCCTGCCAGTGCGAGTAGTCCAATTTTTTTCTACGATCCGTCAAGCCCAAGCTTTAGCGGTCTTCCGGCGCACCACGTCATGGTGGTTTTCCATCCCCTGCCGCTGGACCGTTTCCCTTACTTCCGGGCGAGATGTTTCATTGCCCCGACAAGGCCTCTGGCCGTAATCGCGGTATTGGCTAATCCCCACTTTTCATTCGATGTTTGGCCCATGGACCTTAGGCAACGCTCCAAAGGGCAATTCCGAACAGGGTCGTAAAAGACTGCTTGATTTTTTGTTCGCGTTGTGCGTGAAAAATCGAAGCCTCGCGGCAGAGGGTGGCGCCTGTTGCTAGCATTTCGACAGCATCTTGGCCTCGCAATCTTCCTAGTTGGAGCCTTGCGCGTCCATGCCATTGTTATCAGCGAGGTCATGTACCATCCGCAGTCCCAGGAATCGCTTTACGAATATGTGGAGCTTTACAACGAAACCGCCACGCGAATTGACCTCGGCCGATGGCGCTTTACCGCCGGCATTGATTACACCTTCCCGCCCGGAACCCTTCTTGAACCGCGCAGCTATTTGGTTGTAGCGCGCAATCCCGCCGCACTGATGGCGCGCTACGGTATCACCAACGTGGTCGGACCGTTCAGCGGCGCGCTCGACAACAGCTCCGATCATCTCGTTTTGCGCGATACCGCCAACGCCGTTCAGGCCGAACTGGATTACAGCGACGACGGCAAATGGCCCGTGGCCGCAGACGGCGCCAGCCATTCGCTTTCGAAACTCCGGTTGCGCCACAATCCGGATGACCCGGACAACTGGCGCGCCTCGATTCTGCCGGGCGGCACGCCGGGCCGCGACAACGGCTTCGAGCCGGTCACCGTGGACACTGTCCTCATTGCTCCGGGCGACCTCTGGCGTTATTTCAAGGGCCGCACCGAGGCCTCGACTCCCCTTGACGCCTGGCGCCAGATTGCCTTCGACGATTCCGCCTGGCTCAGCGGGCCGACCGGCATCGGTTACGGCGACGGCGACGATGCCACCGTGCTTACCGACATGCAGAACCAGTATTGGTCGGTGTTCTGCCGAAAGACGTTTGTGCTGAGCGATCCAGCTTCGATCAGCAGCCTGATGCTCGAGGTGGACCACGATGACGGCTTCATCGCCTATCTGAACGGACAATATGTCGGGCACCACTCGATGACCACGACCAATCCGGTGTATTGCGACACCCCGGCGGTCAGCCACGCCGCGCGGGTCGAAGGCGGGGCGCTGACTGTGTTGGATCTGACTCCCTATAAGGGACTTTTGCAGGCGGGACCGAATGTCCTGGCGGTTCAAGTTCACAACGCATCGCTCAACAGCAGCGACCTGAGTTTCATTCCGACGCTGCGCGAGCGGCGCGTAATCCAGCCGATGGCATTCGCCTGCCCGCTGACGATCAACGAGGTCTGCTTCAACACCTCTGGAACGCAATTCATCGAGATTTGCAATTCGGGCACATTGCCTTTCGATGCCAGCGGCTATTTTCTCAGCAACGACCCGGACAATGTCCGACTTTTTTCTATTCCTGCCGGAACCATTGTCGCCGGCGGCGCAACGGTTGCGTTTCTCCGCAGCCAACTGGGCTTTTCCCTCAATCCGGCAGGCGACCGCATTCTTCTCACGTCGCCAACAGCGGATGCTGTGCTGGATGCACGCGCGGTCGAACCCGGCCCCCGCGACTGGAGCGAGGGACGCTGGCCCGACGGCGCCGACAACTGGTTCAACATGGCGCCGACTACGGGCACGGCCAATGCCGTTGTTCTGACCACATCCGTCGTCATCAACGAAATCATGTACCATCCCGTCAGCGAAGACGATGCCGATGAATACATTGAACTGCACAACATCGGATCGTCGGCCGTGAGTCTGGCCGGCTGGAGTTTCACGCGCGGAATTAGCTACGATTTTCCCACAACCACTGTGATCCCTGCCGGCGGCTATCTGGTGGTCGCCAGGGACCGCGCCCGCCTGACTGCTCGCTACGGTCTTGATCCCTCCCAAGTCCTGGGAAACTATCGAGGCAACCTCGACGACGGGGGCGAAAAAATCCGGCTGCGCGACGCCAACGGCAACACTGCCGACGAGGTTACGTATTCCGAAGGCGGACGCTGGCCCGAATACGCCGACGGCTACGGCTCCAGTCTCGAATTGATGGACCCCCGACAGGACAACAACAACCCTCAGTCCTGGGGGCCGAGCGACGAACGCAGCAAAGCACAATGGACTTCGTTCACCGTGACCGGTATGGCCAACTGCGGGAGCGATCCGCACGAGCACGAATTGCATTTGATCCTTCTGGGGCCGGGCGAGTGTTTCATTGACGACATTCACCTGACGCGCGGCGGAACCGAGTATCTCGACAACGGAGGCTTTGAAAGCGGCGTCGGCAGCTGGGTCATCATGGGCAATCATGTGCAAAGCCGCGTTACGTCGGAAGCGGCCTTCAGCGGCGCCAACGGCCTGCATCTGGTGGCTACAGGCCCCGGCGATACCGGCGCCAATCACATCGAGTGCGACACGGCGCTCGCACTGCCCGTCGGCCAATGGGTGACGCTGACATTTCGGGCCAAATGGCAGTGGGGCAATCGCCACCTGGTGACGCGTCTGTGGGACAATCCAAGTTCGTCCAGCCGCGTCGCACTGCGCGAAACCCACGCCCTGCCCATTCCCGCCGCCATGGGAACGCCGGGAACCACCAATTCGATCCATCGGGCCAATCTTGGGCCGGTCTTCAGCGAGGTGCGCCATGCGCCGGTTGTCCCGCGTCCCAGCGAGCCGGTGCAAATCACCGCCCGCGTCTCGGATGCCGACGGCATCACGTCGGTCGCCGTCTATTATCGGCCTCATCGCGACACTCGCTATACCAGCGCCCCGATGTATGACGACGGAGCGCACGGAGACAGCCGGCCGGGCGACGGTATATACGGGGGAACCATCCCGCCATGTTTAGGCGGCCTGACGTCGGGGACGGTTGCTTTTTATCTGGAAGGGCGCGACCCGCGCGGCGCGGTCAACACCTGGCCGACCAACCTTGCCCGCCCCGCTCTGTATCGCGCCGAAAGCACCGCGTGGGCGTCCAATCTGCCGACTTATCGCATCGTCATGACGCCCGAAGACCTCGACTTGCTGTTCTCGCGCCCGCACCTTAGCAATGAGGCGCTCAATTGCACCTTCATCGCCGACGAGCGCGAGGTGTACTACTGCTGCGGCGTCGGTTTTACGGGCAGTCCGCACGGGCGGCGCGGCAACAACTACCGCGGCTATGAGGTCAAGTTCAACGACGATGAAAAGCTATGGGGCTACAAATATCGCGCCCGCTGCGACAAAGGCCAGAACGCCGGCTATCGCGACCACATTACCTACGACCTCATGCGTTACATGGGCGTGGCTTATTGTTACGGCGAATGGGTGGACATGCGCGTGAACCAGCGCAACGAGGGGGTCAACGAGGATATTCTGCCGCCGTCCAGACTCTATCTCGATAGCCTCTATCGCGGGGATTCCGACGGCCATCTGCATGAACTGGCGCCGCGCTTCGAGTTCACGCGCGACAACGACCTCGATCTCTACGACTTCACCAGCGTCGGCGGTTCTTGGACCTGGCTGGGCTCCGACAAGGACCTTTATCGCTGGAACTACCGTCCGCGCAACCACGACAACAGCGATGACTTCACCTCCATGACCGCAGCCATCGAGGTCATGAGCCGCATTCCCAACAACACCACCGAGGCCGAAGTCGCTTCGATCATTGACGTCCGCCAGTGGCTGCGCGTTTTCACCGTCCGCGCCATCAACAGCGACTGGGACGCGTTCGGAACCCGATCGAGCAAGAACGGTTACGTCTATGCCCCCCACAAGGGCGGCCGCTGGCAGGCGCTCCCGTGGGACTGCGAGCTGGGCTTCGGCATGGGCTATACGACCATGAGCATCTGGGCCACGGGGCCGACGCAAATTGTCAACTTCGAGCAGTTCCGCAGCCATCAGCACTACTATCTGAACAGCGTGCACGAATACTTCACGAAGTATTTCACGCGCGCCCACATGGACCCGTGGGTGGACCACTACTACTCGGTTATCGGCGGCTACAGTCCAACCACGATGAAGTCGTTTATAGACGCACGGCGGGTTGAGGTGCAAAAGCAACTGGCCCCTTACCTTCTGCCCGCCATGCCGTGCAACATCACCTCGCCCGACCCGCTGATCGTTCCCGGAACCACGGCCTCTCTGACGGGGGTTGCCCCGGTCAATGTCAGCTATATCCGCTACTGGGGCGCCGAGAGCGAACCGCAATGGTCCAATGCCACGCAGTGGACGTTCCCGGTGACCGTCCTGCCAGCCACCAATACCGTCACGCTCGAATTTCTCGACTACGACAAGAACCTCGTCGGCACCGACACCATCACGCTTGTCTCCACGCTCGGCATGTTGCAGTTCGTCACGGATAAAAACAGCGTGACTGTTCCCGAAGGCGGGACGGCGACGTTTAGCGTGCGCCTCAGCGGTTCGCCTTCGTCGCCCTTGGCCGCCGCGGTCTATCGCGCCGGCGGCGACAGCGACATCACGGTCGAGTCGGGCGCCACCCTAAATTTTGACGCCGCCAACTGGAGCACCCCGCAGACGGTCGTGCTGCGTGCCGCCGAAGACCTCGATGCCGCCAGCCACCAGGCCACGATTCGCATCCACGCCACGTCGGGACCTTTTACGGGCGACAAGGATGTGACCGCGGTCGAGGCTGACAACGACACGATGCAATTTGTCACCAGCACGGCGGTGGTCATTGTGCCCGAAGGCGGAACAGCCGCATTTCAGGTAAAACTGAACTGCCTGCCCACGCAGACCCTCTACGCGCTGGTCTATTGGCAAAGCGGCGACTCGGACATCAGCGTCCAGGGCAGCGGGTCGCTGATGTTCACGCCGGAGAACTGGAACCAGTGGCAGAGTGTAACGCTAGCAGCCGCGCGCGATGCCGACAGCCTTGCCGGCGAAGCGGTCGTTCGCATTATTCCGCTGTATGGGGCGGCCATCCCTGCAACAACCGTCATCGCCCGCGAAATGGAGTGGAGCACCGGCGTGCGTCGGTGGCGTGAATACTAAGCCCCGTTTCTCCCGCCTTCCGCGGGAGTGCACCTCGCGGGGGAAGACTTGCTTCCATGCACGAAACGTCGCGCTGGATCATGCATGTAGATATGGATGCCTTCTATGCATCGGTCGAGGTGCTGGATAACCCCGCGCTTCGAGGGAAGCCGGTGATCGTGGCCGGATTGTCGGCGCGCGGGGTAGTCTGTTCGGCCAGCTACGAAGCACGGAAGTTCCGAATCCGGGCCGCCATGCCGACGCAGCAAGCACGCGTGCTGTGCAAGAACGGAATCTTTCTGCGCCCGCGCATGGAGCGTTATCGGCAGGTGTCGCGGCAGGTCTTCAACCTCCTCCGCGAATTCAGCGATTGCGTCGAAGCGGTTTCGGTGGACGAAGGGTATTGCGACATTACCAGCGGTTTGTCCCAGACGGAATCGCCGGAGGACTTCGCGCGACGCCTCAAGCAGCGCATCCGCGATGTCATCGGGCTTACAGCCTCAGTTGGAATTGCGCCCAACAAATTTCTCGCCAAGATTGCCAGCGACCTGCAAAAGCCCGACGGCCTGGTGGTCATCAGGCCCGAGGACGTCGAGAGATTTCTACCCGATCTTCCCGTGGGGCGCATTCCGGGAATCGGGCCGGTGACGCAGCACAAATTGCAGCAGCAGGGGATAAAAACAGTGGCCGAGTTGCGGCGGCTGTCGCGCGAGGAACTCGAACACCTTTTCGGCAAGGCTGGCGGACGGCTCTATGAGTATGCGCGCGGCATGGATAACCGGCCCGTCGTGACGGACCGGCCGGCAAAATCGCTCAGCCGCGAGGAGACCTTCGAGACCGACATCGGCGACCTCGAGCATATCCGCCGCGTGCTGCGCGCGCAGAGCGAGTCGCTGGCGCTCCGCCTTGCCGCGATACGATTACGCGGACGATGCGTGACATTGAAGATCAAATATGCCGACTTCCAGCAGGTCACGCGCCGGCGCCGCCTCGATGACGCTTTCGACGACGCCGAAACGATTTTTCAGACCGCCGCCCTCCTGCTCGAGCGCACGGAGGCCGGCCGCCGACTTGTTAGGTTGGCCGGAGTGGGTGTGTCCGAACTGCTTGGAGAGGATGCCGCGGGACAGCTGGAGCTGTTTGAGTAGAATCCGCGCGCGACAACGGCACCCTCGCGCCGGCCGATAAGTCATCGCCGCCACGTGTACGAGGACTACGTTAGATTCCTTCGTTTAGTTGATTGAACTCCACTTCTCGTATCCTCAATCTCACCGACCGCCGTTACCTGTTTCCAGATTGTTTAAAAGCGCGCGAATCAGGCGCAGAGCAACCGCCGTATCGCTGCAACCGGCCAGTCCGCCGAACACATCGCCCTGCAAGAAAATGATCTCCGTTTTTCCGAAGGCGACCACCGTCATCAGACGCAGGCCGTCTTCCTCCCACTCGCGTTCTATCCTGCCAAACTGTCGGGCAAAATCGCGATACTTCGCTAGCAGCCTTTCTGCATTGGGTTGCCGGCAGTAAAACAGCGTGGCCGTCTGTCCGCCGATGGTATAATCGGCTTTGAAAACGCGCTGGAGAAATCCGTGGCCCATCGCGTCGCGGTGTTCATAGAGAATGGAACCCGGCACGAGCCCCTCCTGAGGAAAGACAGCCATCTCGGTCATCGTGCGGCGGTCGAGCCGGATGGCCTGGTCAATCTGGCGGGCCACAGTTTCGGCCAGCACACCGCGCTGCGCGCGATCGCTCAGGTCAATGATTTTCACGTAGTAGGGACCCTTGTGGAAGAAGACCCCTTCGCCGCTGCGATGGCCGCCCCAGCCAAGGTCCAGCGGCTCGCTGCCCTCCGTTCGTTCCTGCAGATAGACCCCGAGTGCGTTGAGATCGCCGCCCATTTCGTAGATCGAAACTTCCAGCTGGGGGAGGTCGCCGCGGCCAAAGCTTCCGGCAAGCAGTTCGCGAAAACCATAGGAAATGAACATGTCCGCCGCCCCGTTGATCCGCTTCCACAGGTCTTGCGGATCGAGGCGCTCCACGTTGCCGATGAGCGCAAGGCCCGGCGGCGTGTGTGGAAAAAGCGCAGCGGGAATAATCCCTCCTTGTGGAACGGAGGCGGGGAACAATCGGGCCGAATTATGGCACGCTGTTCCCACAGCCAGCAGAGAAGAACTCAAAAGCACGGCTAAACATCTGCAATTTGTCATGGTATTCCACCTGCTCAGATTCTTTCATCTAGAGCCAAAATGCGCGCATCTTTTTGTTGGAGTAACCCATGTTTGCTTGCGGCTGCAGGCCGCGTCGGGTGCGTAGAAACTTGTCGGCAAAGCGGCAGCATGGCTGCCGCTTTGCCGTATAGGTTCATCGCGTGATAAACGATCACCTTGGAGTTTCGGCCGCTTGAGAATCTTTCATCTTCAGATCTAGCCATCTTGTTGCGATCCAGGCATCTTGTTGATCTCCAGCCGTCTGGCGGATTTTTGGTTGTGGCCGCAGGCCGCGTTAGGAACAAAACTTCGCAGAATGTCGGATGCCGCATCTGATACAAATGCTAATCTTTTATGAATCCTGGCCATCCTATGGAAAGTTTCTTCCATGTGCAACCGCAGCCGGAGCGCGTCACGGCGCCAGCGGCATCGGAACCGGGGGTGGAGGCTGGGACGCGGCCGGTGCAGGAACTGCCGGCTTTGGCCCTGCCGGACTGGCTGGCGCTTGCGGGGGTTGGGCCGGCTGAACCGGGTTGGGCGCTCCGGGAACGGGTGCTGGAGGTGCGGCGGGCGCTTCCAAGCGTTTTTCGGCTCGGGCTTTGGCCGGGTTAACATATTGCTGGACAAAAAGTGCTGTCAACTCGCCTTGGGTCAACTGGCCATCCCCGTTCAAATCGGCCGTGTGAAATCGTTCGGGCGTATCCGCAAACTCGGCGGCCGACAGCACGCCGTTGCCGTCCTTGTCGCGCTGCTGGATAAGGTCGCGGGCCTGGACTCTGGGACTGGGCGGGAGGGCCGGAAGCCGGAGGATTTCTTCGGCATCGAGGAAAAGATCGCCGTTGCGGTCGAACCGTTCCAGATAGTCGGGCCCCCACTCAAACTCGTCGCCGCTGATCCGGCCGTCGCGGTTTTTGTCGTATTTTTTCAAAAAGGCTTGCGCGAGGCGGGACGGATGAGCCGCCATTTGCATGGTCTCGGCGAGCAGCCCCAGTTCAAAGGCAAACTGGGTGAGTTCGCGGGCGGTGACCAACTTGTCATGATTGGCGTCGGCCCGGTTGAACGTTTCGGCGCTGAAAGGCGCTTCGTCGGACGCAAGCTTGCCGTCGTCATTGAGATCAAAGCGTTCAAGAATTTGAGCCGTCCAGCGGGATTTTTCACCGTAGGCGCGCCCCGGATCGCGTCGCACTTCATCGGCGTCGAGCTTGCCGTCACCCGAGGCATCCATAATGGCAAACATCGCCTCGAACGCTTTGAGGAACTCGGTCTTGGTGATCAGCCCGTCGCCGTCGGCGTCATAGGAATAAAGATACTCGACAGCAGGATTGTCGGGACCGGTGAACGTGATCTTGCCCAGGCGCGGATCGCCGGGGAACTGCGCCCATGCGGTTGCGGTCAGGATGAGGGCGATAACGGCCGGGATTGCTGTCGCCCGATACCCGCGATGATTTGTGCCTTTTGGTTTCACCCTTCATAGTCCTCCTTGCAGAATTATCCGAAAAAGATACCTTGCCTGACAGAACAGAGATCCTTCTGCCGCCCATGCAGGAATGGTGAGGCCGGCAGAAAAACGGGTCAAGCACTTTTGGCCGCTTACCCGCTCCGGCTTTGCCGACCCGGCAGAGTTTGCTCTTGACAGCGCACGGAGCAAAAGCCAGAGGACTTATCTTGTGAGTTGCCTGCGACGGCGAAGGCGTTCGATCGAGCCCACGTAGCTCAGTCGGCAGAGCACA
>JADFCW010000168.1 GCA_017161705.1 Candidatus Sumerlaeota bacterium
GTGCCGAAACGCCGAATCCACCGGTGGGCATTGCCGCGCCCGAGGCGGCTGCGGCCTGTGCTGGCGCGTAGAACCCGCCCGCTTCGCCGCTCTGCGCCCGGCGAGCGGCTTTGTTTTCCTGTGCGACAGCGCCTAACGGCGCCGGAATTGGCGCCGGAAGAACAGCCGTTTTTGCTCTCGTTCGATCGGCCGGACCGAAGTTATATGCGGTGCGCCCGTCGCGCGAAGCGCCGGCCGGCCCATGCAACTCATACATCGGCTCGGGCTGGATGCCGCCTGCCGCCTGCCGCGGCTGGTCTTCCTGGACCAGATAGGATGTGTAGGGAGTAACGATGCCGTGCCGCTTGGCCAGCGCAATTACTTCGTCCTTGAGTTCCTTCGATTCGCCGTTGATGCGAATTTGATCGAGCAGATAGCCGACGCGGCGCGTCGCCCAAAGCGTCTGAACGAACGCGTGCTCGTCGTGCGGCGTGTCGGGAAACCTGGCCTCATAGACAAACTTCTTCTCATCGCCGCCGACCTTGCCGTAGAGCGTAATCGCGCGATCGCCGCCGTCCTTGTATCGTCCGAAGACCGTCAGTTGCGTTCCCGCGAAAAGATCGGGCAGGTCTTTGGGATACACGTCGCGCACCTTGAGATCGCCCCAGTCAATCCGCAGATCGGTGAGAACAGGCCGGCTGATCTTGTCGAACAGTTGCGAGACCGCCACTTCAAGGTCTTCTTTGGGGCGAATATACTGCGCGACCGACCGCGTATTCTCGGCCAGCCGGTCGAGCAACCTGGTATTCACATCGTAGCCGACGCCGCAGGCGAACACGCGCAGCCGCGCCTCGTTGTTCTTTTCGACGTTGGCCAGAATCTGATCCACATTGGTTGTGCCGACCGTCGGGAGCCCATCGGTGAGGAAAAGGATGGTGTGGAGACGGTCGGGGCGGGGTTTCTGCTTCAAGGCGGCGGCCAGAGCGCCGTCAATGTTGGTGCCGCCGGCGGCGCGAAGCCCATCCACAAACGCTTTGGCGCGATTGATGTTATCTTCATTGGCTTCAAGAAAACTCTCCGCAAACGGCTCGACCTCAGTCGAGAACCGGATGATATTGAACGCGTCCACGCTGCGCAAACTGTTCAAGCAATACTTGAGGGCCTTCTTGGCCGCGCCAATCTTGTCATCGTCGCCCATCGAGCCCGATGAATCGAAAACAAAGGTGAAGTCCACCGGAGGCAATTGCTTTTCATCCTGAAATCTTCCCGGGGTGATCAGAAGCAGAAAGGTCCCGTCCTCGCCTTCGGGCATGGTGGTCAGGACGTTGAGGCCGACGGCCTTATCGGAAAGCGTATAGTAACACTTGAAGATGGGTTCGGCGGCGCCGGGCCGCTCGTCGAGTCGCACGACCGAGTGTTTGTCGCCGTCCTTTTCAATTCGCACTTTGTGGGTGGGGCAATAAACGGTTTGAATCGGGATTTTCGACGCGATGTCGAGTTTGAGGTCGAACTCGCCGGCTGCCGCGGGCCTGCCGCGCTGCTTGACGGCCGTCGGCGCATCCAACGGCCATGCATATTCGACGATCCCGTTATCGAGCGGCAGGAGATGCGTCACGGTGATTTCGACCTGCTGGCGGCCGTTGGGAGGAATGGGGAAAACGCGCGCGCGGAAAATCTCCTGATCCACGTATTCGAGCAGGCCGGGGTCTTTCACCCGCCGCACGATGTCGGTGTAGATCTGGCGCGCCTTTTCCTTTTCCAGAACCTCGCCCCTGACCTTCTTGCCGTTCATCACCATGGCAAAGTCGGTCACTTGCGCGCCCTTGGGAACAGGCAGCAGATAGGTGGCCTCGATCGGGCGCCCATAGCGATTGAAGAACGTCTGTTTAATTTTCGTTTGCGCCGTCTGGTTGTCAATTTTTGCCTCCATGACCTGGCTTTCGAGTTCCAGGGGCTCGTATTGCGCATCATCGGGAACAAGCAATCCCAGCGCCGGCGTATGACGGACGGCAAGCACGGTGCACAGGGCCACCGCCGCACCTATAATGATTTGTTGGATTGCGGACTTTGCTTTCATGTCTTTCAACCTCCTGCGTTCTGAATCTCGGATGCTTTGGATTCTTTTTCGATCTTCCGCTTATTCTGACATTGAAAATGGGAAAAAGGTTTCCGCGCAGCAAGGGGAAATCTTACTGCGACAGGATGGCCGTAACCCGTTTGTCCGTCTCAAATTTTTTTTCCGAACAAGTTGACATTTGATCAGAGCCATTGGTAAAAGATGATATGAGACTCCTGGAAAAATCCCCTATTGGAAATGTTATCCAGATCGTATTGATCGGATTTCCGAGATGCAGGAGCCCGCATCGCTTTTTTATATAGCGGAGGCGTCCCGTGGTCTCTGCGACCTCCTTACAAATCGTGCGTGCGGCCGTGCATGCGAGAAACTGGATTCTATGGTTCGAGATTGTTCTGCACTTTCCGCCGTTAACTGCACAAGCCGCAGTTCTCCTGGGTACAATACCGTGACAGGCTAAAATCCGATCCGCAACCGGCTGTCCCGGCGCGCGGCGATTTCTGCCTGCTCGGCAGCTTACCTTGTATAGACAATGGCAGCACCATCCTGCTGACTGCAGACTTCGAGTGCGATTCCGGCCGCCGGCCCTTTGCCCTCATCATCACCATCACATGCCGGAAAACCGCCAATCGCAAGTGGTGCAAATGCGGATTAGGCCTTGACGCCGGCTCACATTCCACATCACTGTGCCAGTGGAATGATATGTCTGTTTCTATAAGGAGGATTTCGATGGGGCGGCACACTACGATAAGCGCAATTATTCTGCAAGATTCGAGGCAAGTCGGCGGCTGGAGGATTTTCGCCGCGTTTGTCGTTTGGCTGCTTTCGCTGGCTGCCGCGGCAGGCGCCTTCGCCGCCGAACCACTCCCCGTTTGGGAAAGAACCGAGCCTTGGGCGCCGCATCCGAAGGCCGCGCCGCAGACTGCGCGCGAGGAATCGGGCGAGGTTATCATCCGGGGCAACGGCACGCCAACCTGCTGCGGCGGCTGGCAGTTTGTCTTCGGTGGCGTTCGTCCCGGCCAGGTCTATCGGTTTCGTGTTCGTGCGCAACACAGCGGTCTGGACAACGCCCGCGACTCGCTCAACGTCAACGTCCTCTGGGACCGTTGGCAGCCCAGTCAGCCGGACACCGGCCAAAGGCCGTGGAATTATTTGCTGCCGAAGGCAGTGTCCGACACCGTGATGGAATTTGAAAATGTCATCCGAGCGCCGGAGGGCGCGGAAGCGTTGACGATCCGCTACATTTTCCGGTGGTCAGACCAGGGCCAGTCGCGCTGGTCGCCGCCGCAGATCGAATGCGCCGATTTGCCCGAACGCAAGCCGGTCAGGATTGCAATTGTCAACGCCACGCGCACCACCGCCAAGCGGCTCAAGATTCAAGCGTTGGCCGACAGCAGCGCCCTGGGGAAGGAGATTGCCGAGGGGGTGAATTTCTGGGCGACGCTCTGTCTTCAGGCCTGTGCGCAAAAGCCTGATCTAATTGTCACCCCCGAGGTGGTGGTCGGGGGCGCGAATGCGATTGAAGGGTCGGTCGAGGTTCCGGGGCCGGCGACGGCGCCGTTTCAGAAGATCGCGCGCGAACACCACGTACTGATTGCCCTGGGGTTGCGCGAGCGCGACGGCGACGCTTTCTACAACACCGTGGCCCTGATCTCGCCGGATGGCGCTATTCTCGGCCGCTATCGCAAAGTGCATCTGGCCACCAGCGAAGGATATTCGGGGCTTCGCGCAGGCGACGTGTTCCCCGTGTATGACACTGCAATCGGACGGCTGGGAGCGATGATTTGCATGGACACGACGGTCGAAGAGTCCACGCGCATGCTTGCGCTTAACGGCGCCGAGATCATTTGTTTTCCGATCATGGGCGACTTGCGCGCCGACCGATTCACTCCCGGCCCGCCGATTTATAACGAAAGCCGCTGGCTCGCCATTATGCGCACGCGGGCGATTGACAACCAGGTCGTTCTCGCGATTGCGCGAAACAACGTGCAGGGCAGCTGCATTATAGACCGCAAGGGTGACGTGCTGGCATGGAACGAAGGCGACCGCGAGGTCATCACGGCGACGATTCCGGGCGACGACGGCTACCGAATCTGGAATGGCGGCGATTTTCGCGAGGTGACGTTTTTACTGCGGCGGCCGCACCTCTACAAGGCCTACGTGGATGAGAACAACGTCGGCCCATTGATCAGGGTTCGCGGGGCCGGCGCGAACCCGCAGGCAAGCGAACTGCAGCGATAGGATTTACGCTTTTCCGAATTGCGAGCAGAGCGAGCTACGTTCTTTCGTTGCAAAGGCGGTAATACAGCGATTCGACAGCCTCACCGCGATGGCGGTTGGTAAAGCCTGCCAGAATGGTCTGTCGGGCCGCGCGCCCCAACTCCTGCGCACGTTCTGGATTGCACAGCAATTCCACTATCGCTCGCGCGAGCGCTCCGGCATCGCCCGGCGGAACCAGCAGGCCGTTTTCCCCGTTGCGCACCAATTCGCGGTTGCCGCCGACGTCGGTGGCCACAACCGCCCGGCCGCACGCCATGGCTTCGCGGATGGCGCCGTTGAGGCCCTCGCCTTTGGTGGAACTGCTTACCACCACATCGAGCGCCGCATACACCTGGGGCATATCGTTGCGATGGCCTGCGAACACAACACGGTCGGCGATTCCCAATCGGGCGATCTGTTCGCGGAATTTTTCGGGCTTGCCCGCGCCGATGCATACAAATCGCGCGGCAGGGATTTGTGCGCGGACTTTCGCCGCCGCCTCGAAAAACTCTTCATGCCCCTTTTTCATCACCAACGCTGCCACATTGCCCACCAACAGGGGGCCTGAGGCTTCTGTCCCGCAACCGGTTCCGCTCCATTCCGCGCGCAGCGTCGAACCGTCCACGCCGGGTCGAAATGCCTCTTCGTCCACGCTGCCATAGACGACATGGATTTTGTGGGCGGCGACGCCGCAGGCGATCAGGGCCTCTTTTACCGCCTCGGCCACGGCCACGACCGCGCACACTTTGCGCGACCGAAACCAGAACCAGGGCCGGGTCAGCGGCTTCAGCCGATAGACTGTTCCGCGTCCGGCGACAATCAGCGGGCGCTTCATGCCGAGCAGCGCCTCGCATGCGAAGACCAGCGCCTCGTCGCGGTGTGCATGAACGATGTCGAACTGCATGTCGCGGCACCAGCGCCGAAAGCGCAGCGCTTCCCACCATTGCCGAAGATCGAATCGGACGATTTCTTCGTTGGGAGCGGTCGGAGGAGTCGGACAAATCGGACGAGTCGGAGTGCGAGGGCGCGGCGAGGCGTCATTGAACGCGCACACGACGTGGTGGCCGCGGCGCTTCAGTTCGGCAGCCAGACGGATCATTTGCACGGCGCCGCCGCGCCGCATGTCGGCGTGCGAGGCCAGCTGCAGAATTCGCAACCGTTGTGGAGTCGGTCCGAGGCGTCGGCGAAGTGCATGCGCGCCCTCCGGCCCTGTTCCTTCCGCGCCCACGTCACTCGTCGTCATCGCCGACCGCATCCTTTGTGCATCGCGCGCACAACATGCCCTTGAGGTCGCGTGCAAGAAAGCGGCGCCGGTATTCGCGATACACCGGGCCGTTCCAGATGGCGCGAATGGTCTCTTTGTTCGCATCGCCCATGATGCCGACCATTTCCCAATCGGCGCAGCACATGATCAGGCGTCCGTCGTGCGCGATATAGACCTGGTCGAAGAGGCGGTTACACCAGGAGTAGAACTGGAGTTTGCGGGGAGCGATTTCGTGGCTTTGAATGGCCGGATGGTTGCCGCGGTTTTCCAGTTGATTGAGGTTGAGTTTGATTCCGCGCGCGCCCCAATACTCGCGGATTTTCGGCAATTGCGGTTCGAGGATCTTGGTTACCAGCATCACCACGCGGACGCGGGGTTTGTCATAACCGCCGGCCCGTTTGAGCTCGAGAAACCGGTCAATGTTGGCCAGGACGCGATCCAGTTTGAGGCCCATGGTTTTTTCATACAGATCGGGCTCGATGCCATGCACCGAAAAGTTCAGCCGGTCGAGTCCGCTGTCGAGCAGCCGTTTGGCCATGGTCTCGGTGAGGAGCGAGCCGTTGGAGTTGATCTTGGTGTATTGGCCCCGGTGTTTTCGCGCGGTGATGTAAGCGATGCGCTCGGGAAGGTCGGGGTCGAGCAGGGGTTCGTTGCTGAGATAGGGCGAGATGCGCTCGACGCCGCCATCAATCAGTTCATCCACGAGGCGCTCATACAGCGCGCGGTCCATCCGGCGGCCGAAGGGCACGGCCAGATTGGTCTTGCGGTTGGGGCAAAAAATACAGTTGGCGTTACAGCCGGCGACAGTTTCGATCTGGGCATGTACGGGGAAATCGGGTGCGACATGGAGGCGGTGTTTCGGCCGGCGAAACCGTTGCGCGAGAGAATGGAACAGAGTGCATAGCGGCGGCATACGTTTTCGACTTTCCGACATTCTGGCTCCGCCAGAGGTCCGACGGATAAAAAGGAGGCAAGCACGTCTGGACTATTCATTCAAGCTTTGTTCGTGCCGACTGTTCATACGGGTTTTTTGAGAGATATTCCACGGTGTCGAATTTCCAGGGCGACTGGCCGTCGGTACATGCGCAAAGCATTTGCCAGAAGCAGCGGCTTTTGGCGCGGTGCATTTCGGCTTCTTCCGGGCGGCCCTTTTCCAAAGCTTTTCTAGCGCTGGAAGCCTGGCGCGACGCTTTAGTCAGGAAAAAATCCGCAAAAAACACTGCTGCGTTCTGTTCGAAGCGTTCGCGGCGATCCGGCGCGCCTGCAAAATAATCTTCGCAAAAGGCCGCCCACCAGACTGCGTCGAAAAACATCATCCGCGCCGCAACCAGATCGCTCTCGAAGCAACCATAGGCCATTGAAACGAGGTCCACCAGAGCCAACTCACCGTCGGGTGTTAGAAGTAGATTTTCGCGGTTCCAGTCGCGATGAATCAGTTCGTACCATGGCGGCACGGGGCGATGCGCGACGCGCTCGCGGAACCATCGCAGACAGGATTCGATCCGGGTTGGGGTAGCGTCGGACAGAATTGCACGCACGCGGGCCAGACGGCTGGGGGCTTTGTCCACAGCTTCCTGGAGCGGGTCGGGCCAGACCTGATGGAGCCATGGACGCCCCGGCTGTTCGCACTGCTCATGATGAATGCGCAGGAGAAGTGTTGCGATCTTCTGCCGTACGGATTGGTCATCGCGCATTGCCTCGGAAAGCACCGCGCCTTCGATGAGGTCTTCCAGAAGGATCTCGACATCGGCTTTGCCGCGCGGAAACGGCAATGTCCGGCGCAACCGCACCGTCGCCACACGCACGCCCAATCCTGCAAGCCGCTGAGTGATATAGCAGTGGCAGAGGCCGCTTTGTTTTTCTGGATCGGCAAAATACGCGCGCAAGACCAGCGACCGACCGCCCGACAAGATCAACCGTCGCACGAGAGCATTTTGCCCTGTTGCAAATGGCTCCATGCGAACAACAGGCGGGCAGCCGATCTCTACAAGCATTTCGCTCAGGCCTGTGTCTGCGAATTCCTGAACGAATTCCGAAAGCCCTTTGCGGCGACCAAACAGACGGGCAAGTTTCATTCAATTCTTCCTTGCCGAAGCATCCGGGATGAAATCCTATCGAGCAAAACTATGCCCCGCTGCCAACGGGTGTGCAATGGAAGAATCGCCCGCCCGATTTTTAGGGATAGACCGGGCAATTATCGGCCAGACAAATCCTTAAGTCTTCGGAGTTTTTTCCTGTGCCAGATTCAAAATCTTCTTGACTCGTAATGAAATTGGAGTTTTATCTGAGTTGTAATAATGGCAATAAAAGCGCTGCGAGATTAGGCGGGAGAGAGGGGTTTCGTGCAGGATCAAGAGCCCAATGGCGTGGAAAAACGGCGCTATGAGCGGTTCCTCAAAGAGGTGCACGTCAGTTACACGGTGTTGTCGAAAGTGGACAGTACACCCTTTGAGTTCGGCAATTCGGTGACGCTGAATATCAGTCGTACCGGTCTTTCCCTTCTGCTGACCCAGCCGATGCCCGTGCCTGTTCTGCTGCAGCTGCAGTTGCGTCTGCCCAACCGCCCTTACGGATTGTTTGTTCTTGGAAAAACCGTTTACTGCACACCGATGGAAGAAATCAATATGTATCGCGTCGGGATCAAGTTTGTGGGGATTCTTCCGCCCGAGCTGGAAATGGTTCTCGAAGATGTAAAGGACTCCGGCGCGCCTTGAGCGTAAGCGGTACGGCCTGGCGTGGCAGTCATTGTTCTTTTGGCTGCGGGGCAAACAGTTTGATTCCCTCGAAATAGCCCTGTCGCGCAATCGCCTGAATCTTGCCTGCGTCCAATATCAGCGTAACTTCGCACGTGCCGTCTTCGCGAAACACCCGCGAGGCAGGTTCCAGCGAAGCGATTGCTGTTCGGACCGCGTCATCCACGGACTTTCTTTTTTTCATGCGATCGCCTACGGTTTCCGTTCGCGTAACAGGCAGGTTTTGAGCAATTTGCAAAGCCCGTTCGCGTGCATCAGCCAGGGCCTCTTGCTCGCGCCGCCGCCGAAACGTTTCGCGCGTTACGGGCTCTGTGCTCGCCATCGCCTCGGCCAGCATGCCGCCCTGTCCCAGAATGCGATCCAATTGTCCAATGTCCACGGACACAAACACCGTGCACCGCCCGTTTTCGCCCTTGACCATGCCCTTTTGCTGCGCCTGCCGCAGCAACTCCTCGACCCTGGCCCGCTTGTCCGAATCACTCCGGAGGATTTCGGCCACCTTCACACCCGGCCGCACCTCGATGGCTTCGATCTTGCGCGCCAGTTCGCGCCGCGCAGCGTGGCGCGCCATTTGCGCGGCCAGCAATTGCCCGTGGACAGGGTCGAGTACTTGTGCGGGAGGCACGGCATCGGCGGATGCGGAGATCTGGCGATCGTCAAGCCGTTTGGCGCGTGCGGCCGGATTGTCGCTGGTACCGATGATTTTCACCGGCTGGGGCGGCAAGGCGCGCTCCAAACGGCAGGCGGAAAGACCGACCAGTGCAACCGACAGGGCCGCAATCAACGAGTTCAGAAAGGTTCGCATGGCAATTGACTCCCGCGCGACGGCCTTTTCATCTCGTATGGGAACGCCTAACAAGACGGCCGTACCGGGTCAACAGGCAAAAGCCGCCTGTTGGCGCTTCAGGTCGGATTTGATGGATAATCGGATTCTACAACTGACAGGTGAAACTTCAGTTTACCGTATCATTTCCACTTCAGCGAAGCAGCGGTAGTCCGTTCACCCTGAGCTGTTGTTTTCCAAAAAAGCGCGGAAGTTCCTGTCGTTCTGCCGCGCTATTTGCATCGCGTGTTGGGCGCGGCTTATCGGGCGCACCTTAGCTCGACAGCTCTAGCCACTTCTGGCGGTATTCTTTCATCGCTGCCGTCGGATCCGGTTTCGCCTGAATTTCCGCTAGCGTGAACCGATCGTAGCCGGTCTGCCGCATCAATGTGAACAGCTCGCGATACGGATATTTCTCATTCCACAGATCGGTGATATGGCACGACATCAGGTTGGGCCGAAGGAGCATGAAGTATTCCTTGACCGAACCATCCTTGACGTCGGTTGCGTTCGAGTTCCAGTTCACGCCCACCTTCGGATGCTTGCACAGGTCCATGATGGTCCGGATATGGGGCGGATGGGAAACGCCGCCGTGGACTTCGAGCCAGATTTCGCAGCCGTTGTCTTCGGCCATTTTGCCGCATTCGGCCAGTGCGCGCGCGATCTGTTCGAGCGTTTTTTCGACCGGTACTTCCTTGGGCAGCGCATTCGGCCGGACCTTGACGCCGCGCGCCCCGACGTCTTTGGCCAGTTTGCAAAATTCGCCGCATGTGGCAATTTGCCTGCGCAACTCTTCGGGATTGGGCGAATGAAACTCGCACGTTGTCCCCAGACCCCACAAAACAATGCCGGAATCTTCGAACATCTTTTTGACGTCCTTGCGCTTGTCGGGCGGGAGCGACGGCTCGACGCCGTGCGCGTGTGTCGTGCGCAATTCCAGCCCCTCGATTCCCGCGTCCTTGCACAATTGAATCAAAGCCGGCAACTCCAGCTTGGCCCCCATCATGTAGGTAACCATGCCGAGCCGGAACTTGCGCGGCGGGATGGCCTCGGCGCCTGCCCACGCATCGAACGCTTGGGTCAGTCCCGCTCCAGCGCCCAGAGCGGTCAGACTGCTTCGCAGAAAATCCCTGCGGCTCAAACCTTGGCGACTCATACCCATGAACTCCTCTCTTTGGACTTGCTACCCAATGGTCTTTGCTCCGATTCGGCCGGCGCAAAGCAGATGAAAGCGACCACTGCCGCAGGGGAATTTCAAAAGAAAAATGCAGCAGCGGCAGCGTTTATCTGCCGGCGCAACGGTCTGAAAAGCTTGCATCGCTGGAACGGACTGTGGGAATCTTTTATGTGTTGGGGGTCAAAACTTTTCGACAAGGTTTTGCTAACAATTGCCGAATTATTCTGCCCATTCTGCACAAGAAGGAAACCGACAAGATGGAAACATTGGTGGGACGCCACTGGCATTGCCTTCCGAGCGACGAGGTGCTCGACCTGCTCGAAACCAGCACGACCAAGGGCCTGGACCGATTCGAGGTAAAGCGGCGGCAGGAGCATTTCGGGCCCAATGTTCTCACGCCCAAGCGCGGCAAGGGCCCGCTGATTCGCTTCCTTCTCCAGTTCCACCAGCCGCTGGTCTATATCCTGCTGGTCGCGGGCGCTGTTACGCTTTTTTTGCATGAATATGTGGACGCCGGAGTCATTTTCGGCGTGGTGCTGGTGAACGCGGTCGTCGGCTTTATTCAGGAATCCAAAGCGGTCAAGGCCATCGAGGCGTTGGCCCGCACGATGACCTCGGAAGCGCGCGTGTTGCGCAGCGGCGAAAAAAGGCTGGTTCCCGCGGCCGAACTAGTACCGGGCGACATAGTGTTTCTGCAATCGGGCGACAAAGTGCCCGCCGACCTGCGCTTGCTCGAAGTGCGCGACCTGCAGACCGACGAATCGGCGCTCACGGGCGAATCCCTCCCCGTCAGCAAAAAGGCCGACGTCCTCGACCACGATACGCTCCTGGCCGACCGGCGCAATATGGCCTACGCCTCGGCTCTGGTGACCTATGGGCAAGCCATGGGTGTTGTCGTCGCCACGGGGGACAGAACGGAAGTGGGGCGAATTTCCAAGATGATCAGCGAGGCGGAGGAGTTGCAGACGCCGCTGACCCGCAAGATTGCGCAATTCAGCCACCTGCTTCTGTATGTCATTCTGGCTCTGGGCGGCGTGACGTTTGCAATCGGTGTTGCGCGCGGCGAAGCGGCCGGCGAAATGTTCATGGCCGCCGTGGCGTTGGCCGTCGGCGCCATTCCGGAGGGATTGCCTGCGGCGGTCACCATCACGCTGGCCATCGGCGTTTCGCGCATGGCGCGCCGCCGCGCCATCGTGCGCAAATTGCCCGCCGTCGAGACTTTGGGCAGCACCACCGTCATTTGTTCGGATAAGACCGGCACGCTTACCGAAAACCAAATGACCGTGCGGGAAATCCGGACTGGCGGCCAACGGTTTGAAGTCACCGGTGCGGGCTACGCGCCAGAGGGCGAAATCCAGCAGGACGGTCGGACCATACGCCACGGCGATGTCCCCGCGCTCGAGGCCTGTCTGTTGGCTGGCCTGCTATGCAATGACAGCCGCTGGGTCGAGCGCGAGGGCCGCTGGCAGATTGAAGGCGATCCCACGGAGGGATGTCTGATCGTGGCAGCGTCGAAAGCCGGTTTCGCTGCTGCCGCCGCACTCGAGCAATGGCCGCGTCTCGACAGCATCCCTTTCGAATCCCAACATCAATATATGGCAACACTCCACAGGGCCGCGAACAATCAAACCGGCGTCATCTTTTTCAAGGGTGCGGTGGAAACGACGCTTGGGCGGTGTACCCGTGCGCTTGACCGCGCTGGGCGGCTGGTCGAGTTGGACGCCGTCGCCCTGCAAGCCGAGGCGGAGTCCATGGCCCGGCAAGGCCTGCGCGTTCTCGCATTTGCCCGCAAGGAAGCCGCCTCCGGCCAAACACGGCTGACCCCCGCCGACGTGGAGTCGGACCTTGTTTTTCTCGGCTTGCAGGGAATGATAGACCCGCCGCGCGCCGAGGCCATCGCCGCCGTGGACCTGTGCCACAAGGCCGGTATTCGCGTGAAGATGATCACGGGCGATCATGTCCTGACGGCCAAAGCGATCGCCGAACAATTGCATCTGGGCCAAAAGGCGCGAGCCTCAAGCGAAGAACCGCCGGCCCTCTCAGGCCGCGAACTCGCCGAGGTTCCCGACGCCGACCTGCCGGCCGTCGCCGAACGCACCGCCGTTTTCGCCCGCGTGACGCCCGAACAGAAACTCCGCCTCGTCGAAGCCCTCCAGTCGCGCGAACACGTGGTGGCCATGACCGGCGACGGCGTCAATGACGCCCCGGCGCTCAAGCGTGCCGACATCGGTATCGCCATGGGGATCACGGGCACGGAAGTGGCCAAGGAAGCCTCCGACATGGTATTGACCGACGACAACTTTGCCTCGATTGCCGCCGCCGTCGAGGAAGGCCGCGGCGTCTTCGACAACCTGACCAAGTTCATCGTCTGGACGCTGCCGACCAACCTCGGCGAAGGACTGGTCATTCTGGCCGCCGTATTTGCCGGCGTCGCGATGCCCATCCTGCCGGTTCAGATTCTCTGGATCAACATGACGACCGCCGTGTTGCTGGGTCTCATGCTGGCGTTCGAGCCCAAGGAGCCGGGCATCATGGAACGTCCGCCGCGCGATCCGCGCACGCCGATCTTGACAGGCTATCTGATTTTCCGCATCTTGCTGGTCGGATTCCTGTTGCTCGTGTGCGGGTTCGGCCTGTATGAATGGGAGGAGCGTTCGGGGACGCCGACGGCACAAGCCAGAACAGTGGCGGTCAATGTGTTTGTCATGGTGGAACTGTTTTATCTGTTTAATTGCCGCACGTTGCGAAAACCGTCTGTGCGTCTGGCGCGGTTTTCCAACCCGTGGCTGTTCGGCGGGGCGGCATTGATGATCCTGTTGCAGCTGGCCCAAACTTATCTGCCGGTGATGAATCGTATTTTCCACACCGCGCCGATCAACGGGTGGGCGTGGGTGAGAATTGTGGCAGCGGCCCTGGTTGTCTATGTGATTGTGGACCTCGAGAAGCGGTGGCGGGCCGCCCACCCCAAAGCACAAACTCCAGTTATCTAATCCTTCGGAGGCAGCCATGGGAACCCAGCACCTTTTTCGACGTATTCTTCTGGTGCACGAGGAAAAAACCGGGCGCGATACCCCTCTCGAGCACGCCATTGATCTGGCTCAGCATGCCCACGCACGGCTCGATCTTCTCGCCGTCGCAGAAGACCTCCCGCTCGACCTTGGCCTGATCCTTGCCACCAGCACTCCGCTCGACTTGCGCCAGATGGTTGTCGAGCGTCTGAACGCCGCACTGGACAAAATGGCCCGGCAGGCGCGCGACGCGGGCCTCAAGACCAGCACCCGGGTAGCGCTCGGATCGCCGTTTCTCGAAATCATCCGCGAAGTTCTCCGCCGCCGGCAAGACCTCGTGATGATCGCCGCGGAAGGCGGCGGCCGTCTCTCGCAGATGCTCTTCGGCAGCACCACGATGCATCTGTTGCGCAAATGCCCCTGTCCGCTCTGGGTGACGCAGCGCGGCCGGCGCAAGCCCATCCGCCGCATCC